>DAOURD010000002.1:0-15837 GCA_030625295.1 Desulfobacterales bacterium
GCCTTATGTACCAAAATTCGACGTAAGAGAAGCAGAAAAAATAGGATGGCTTGAGAAAAATGTGCATAAGCTTCCAACATCAAAAGATGATGGGAGATTCGCAGAATGATTTGTGTGACCCCCGATCGTATTTTTGCACACACCCAAAAGCCATGATCTATGTGTCACTCCTGATATTTTTGGCAGCTTTCAGCATCTGGGTCTACAAGGCGATGATCGATATTCGCACAAAGGTGAATCGGCCCACACTCAACACTGATGCCAGGCAGGCCATTAATGACCTAAAAGGGCGGCTCAAGTTGCCAACCATTTTTCGATCATTTTCCTTTTTAAGTTATTAAGATTGTACTCTTTCAATCCGGCGTTACTGCCAGACAGATTGATTTCAGATAGAAATATATCATCATCGGTAACAAGTAAATCTATATACGCCCAAGGGAATTTTCCAATATGCATCATCTCTTTTCCAAACTCAACAATTTTTTTACTGGGAGTTATGAGCTTCGCGACACCACCAAAAATTCTATTATTCCAAAAAATTTCATCACTATTTATCTTTTCCTTTGCAACAATGGTATCTCCTAATATGACTAGTCTAAATTCTCTGAAATTCTCTAACATGGGTTGAACAACTATTGGGGGTTTTATCACGTGAATGATTATCCGGGCTAATTCATTTAGTGACCAACAAGGATGGACCCCCATACCCATTGATGCCCGGTCCTCCTTGACAACGGCCTTTAGTATGTTTTTTTCTGCATATTTTCTTAGGATATTTTGAATATGAAACCTTCTGAACAAAACCTGTGTATTCGGAACTATGTAATCCACGTAATGCAAGGCCTGATGGACCTTGCTTATGCTTAGACTTTGAGAAAGCAAAGGGGGGAATATATCAGTTCCTCTCGATTCGATTTCATAGAATATTCCTATGAACCTGGGATTTCTAATTCTACACGAAATCCTATCCCCTTTTTTAGATTTCGATAATAACTCCCTTATCGTGGTATAATTCCCATTCAACGATAAGCTGTGAAAATGCATAATCAAATCCTTCAAACGACTTTATTGAAGATTTTTAAGTCATATCATAACCTTTGTCAAGTTTTGTTGTCGGTCCATTTCCGTGGCTATCCAGACAGCGGGGCAGGGAGGCCTCCATTACGGACGGCGGAGTGATCCACACAGGATCTCGTGGCTTTTAGGCCCACAATTGAAAAGGAGGTCAAAGGCCGAGAGGTCGTGGATAAAATTTCCCCAGAGCTGAGGGTAAACAGGGGAGGGGGGCTTAAAGAAGTTTAGCTCGATGCAGGCATCGGCAAATAGCCCGGTATCGAGATATTTTTTTGTGGCAGCCTGGGCCAGGTAGTTAGATGCCTGCACTTTGCGGCAAATCTCTATCAAAAGCTCATTCCCTTTGCCAGGAACATCCAAGTCGGATTGCAATATTACTGGGGTGTTGATCCCCAGATGCTTTTTCAGATACTGGATGATCATCAGGTTAAGGTCGATGAGTTTTTCAAATCTTGCCGAAAACATTTCCTCAACCACATCAAGATGCTCCCTGTAATAAGGGGCGTTTGCATAGGAGGTTTTCAGGCTGGCAAGATGCTTTTTCCTCCAGTTGCCTTCGTAGCACATTCGCACATGGTTAATTTTTTGCAAGCCCAGGCCTTTTTTTCGTACCGGGATTGTGATCCACAGGGTACCCTGGTCATTTTTGAAACGATTTCTACTGATCCAGGTCGTTCGCAGTGGGAATTGAACCTCATCCAGAATAACCATCAGACCTGAAAGGTGGGCCTTGTAGAAAAATGCTGGAAAAGGGGAGAAAAAGGGTTGATAGGTTGAAACAATCATATCGAATATTTCAAACGCCCGACTTTCTGATTTCGGACAGGATGGCCCTTATTTCTTCTGACCACGAACTGGGACAACTAACGTGTCCCCAGCCTTTCTGGGTCTGAAACAGCCCGTTGTACGCTGTGTCGTGGTAAGATCGTAATCCCATTTCACTCGATATGGCCTATTGGGTCTTTTACCTGGCACACCATTTGTTGTCAATTGTGGAGTGGCAGGAGCGAGTTCGTAATGGTGTGTTGGAGCTTATTTGAGATAGCCAACCTTGATCAAGTATGGTATGGAATTTGCTACGCTTCGCTACTCAATTGTATAGGAATTTCCTTTTTTTGAGTCCCGCTTATAGCGGGACGTTAGATAAAATCGCGAAGCGATTTTATAAGGAGATCTGTGATGAAAAGAGTTGGATTTGTATCTACACGCCTTGCTGGTACAGATGGAGTGACGCTGGAAACGTACAAGTGGTATCAGGTCCTGGAACGAAACGGATACGAGTGCTATTTTTTTGCCGGAAAGCTAGACACCCCGCAAGAGCGATCTTTTTTGGAGCCCAGGGCCCATTTTGAAGATCCTGAAATTCTCGAGATCCATTCAGCATGTTTTGGAACCACAACCCGCAAAGCATCGCTGTCTGCAAGGATTCATGAGCTAAAGGATCATCTCAAGTCAAGACTGTCCGAGTTTTGCCGGCAGTTTAACATTGATCTCCTGATTCCGGAAAATGCCCTGGCCGTTCCTATGAACATCCCTCTGGGATTGGCACTTACGGAACTGATAGCTGAAACAGGGATGCCGACGGTGGCTCATCACCACGATTTTAGTTGGGAACGGAGACGCTTCCTCATCAACGCAGTGCGAGATTACCTTCAGTGCTCCTTTCCGCCGAACTTACGGTCCATGCGCCACGTGGTGATCAATTCTGCGGCTTCACGGCAACTGAGTTACCGGACGGGCATCAGTAATGTGGTCATTCCCAATGTCTTTGATTTTGCAAGTCCGCCTGGACCTGCTCCCAACGGCAAATTGCTCCGTGAGGAACTCGGTTTTGAAGATGATGATCCTTTTGTACTTCAACCTACGCGAATTGTGCCGCGCAAGTGGATTGAACGGGCCATTGAACTGGTGAGCCTTATGGGTCTGGAGCGTCCTAGACTGGTAGTCTCCCATGAATCTGGTGACGAAGGGGACCTCTATGCGCAAAGGGTACTGGAATACGCTGACCGGCTCGGTGTGGAACTGATATACATTGGCGAGAAGGTCGGCTCGGCCCACTGTTTTAACGCCAGGCGTGACAAGAAATATACGATGGATGATATCTATCAGAATGCCGACCTGGTCACTTACCCCTCGGGTTATGAAGGGTTCGGAAATGCCTTTCTGGAGGCGATCTATTTCAAAAAACCGATTGTGGTAAATCGATATTCGATCTTTGTTGAGGACATCGAACCCTGCGGCTTTGAAGTTATCCCATTTGAATCATTTGTAACCCAAGAAGTAGTTGATCGGATCAAGCTATTTTTGGAACGAGAAAATTTGAGAGATGTGGCTGAAAGCAATTACGAGATAGGCAAAAGGTATTTCTCATACGAGGTGTTGGAGAAGAAACTCCTGCCTTTGATCGAATCGTTTAGGTAACCAATATGTCTATAAAGAAGACGGGGGATACCCCTTTGCGCATCGGGCTTCTGCATTACTCTTGCCCGCCGGTCGTTGGTGGCGTGGAAGAGATCGTCAGTCAGCAGGCCTGCGTCTTTCACCGGATGGGCCACTCGGTTTCAGTGCTGGCCGGTATGGGCGAGGTTTACACGAAGGATTTCTCCGTACGTATAGAACCGGCGTTGAGTTCCAAGAATGCTCGGATCATGAAGGCCCACGAAGAATGCAAAAAGGGACATCAGGGCGCCTTGGAGCGGCCCACAAACAGGATCTATAGAATCCTGAAAGACTGGTCTCATGAGCTTGATGTGATCCTCGCCCACAATGTGCTTCACATGCCCTTCAACCTTCCCCTAACCCTTGCCTTGCGACGCCTGGCACACTCAGGAGAAGGCCCGGCCGTGGTCAGTTGGGCCCATGATTCGCCTTACTTCCAACCCAGCCCGGCGAAATATCTGAACAGCTCTCCCTGGGTGGTCCTTCAGCACCTGCATCCGAACATACACTATGTCACCATTTCGGAGTCACGAATGAGGCTGTTCAGGAAACATTGTGGAGGGGGGCACTGGAGGGTTATACACAACGGGATTGATCCGGTACGCTTTTTCTACCTTGACCCGAAATCCGTGAGGTTAACGGAGGAACTTGACCTGTTTAACCGCGACCTTGTGGTAATGCAGCCGTCAAGGATTACCCCGCGAAAGAACCTGGAGCTGTCCATCCACATCATCCGAGGGATCAAGCTTTTGGGCCACAATGTCCTTTTTATCCTGACAGGGGCCTACGATCCCCATGAGGAACGCGGTGTGGCCTATTACCGCAGGCTCAGGTACTGGATCAACGAGCTTGGCCTCCAGGACAATATTGCTGTCCTGGCGGAATACAGGTTTCGCGACAGGACAAAGCTGGTTCTCGATCGAATCTTTATCCGGGATCTCTATCTGATGTCAGACTTGCTGCTTATGACAAGTAAAGACGAGGGCTTTGGGCTGCCGCTTCTGGAAGCGGGTATGATCAAGCTGCCTATTGCCTGTTCAGAAATCGCGCCATTTCAAGAGTTGGGAGAAGGGGTATGCTTTTTTGGGCTGGATGAACCGCCGCTCTCTATTGCCGGACGGATCATTGAATATCTGGCGCGCACAAATACCCTTAAAATGTTCCGCAATGTGATGCGCAGATATGTGTGGGATGTTATCTGTAAGAGGGAGGTATTCCCGTTTTTGCGTGAGATCACTGCCCAACCAATGAGAAACGAAAAAAAACATGTTTCTTGAGTTTCTTGAGTTTCGGTCAAACTCATAACACAATGAACACAACAAATCTGATAACACAATAAACACAATGCCTGAGGAAATTGTCTACCCGAAAAGGGGCAAAAACGATCCCAGCATTGGTCCTGTGGCAGTCATGGTGGCCATGGAAAAAGACCTTGCCTTAATTCGCCGATCTACGGGGATTGAGGGAAGGGCTGCGGGCAGAATTCTGACGAGCAGGTTGTACCGGGGAACATACGGCCATCAAGGCATGGCTTTGGTAGGGCCTATGATAGGTGCTCCGTATGCGGTGATGATTCTGGAGAAGCTAATTGTCCTTGGCGCAAAGAAGATACTCTTTTTCGGGTGGTGCGGTTCAATCCAGCAAGGGGTGCGGATCGCAGACTTTGTGGTTCCTGACCGTGCGGTGATAGGGGAGGGGACATCAGGGTATTACACTCAAAATAACGAATACCCGAGACCGTCCGACGGCATAACCAGGGCAATTGAGGAAAGCCTTGAGTTATGCTCCATCCCTTTTCACAAAGGTCCTGTCTGGTCGACAGATGCCCCTTACCGGGAGACCGGGCAGAAGGTCCTTTTGGTCCAGGGTGAGGGTGTGCTTGGCGTGGATATGGAACTTTCGGCCTTGTTTACGGTGGCACGGTTCCGGCAAGTTGAGATCGGGGCCCTCCTTGTGGTCTCAGATGAGCTTGGCACATTGCGCTGGAGGCCCGGGTTTTCAAGCAGCAAGTTTAACAGGTCGCGCAAAACAGCAGCAGAGGTTATCCCTGCAATATGTGAAAGGCTATGAATGAAGATATCCGAAAGAGAGCAGCCGAACTAAGGGAGGCCCTTCACCGGCACAATTACCTCTACTATGTTTTGGATCAGCCAGAGATCTCTGATGCTGAATACGACCGTCTCATGCAGGAGCTCATTGCCCTGGAGACGGCGCATCCGGAACTGGTTGAACCCGATTCCCCTACGCAGCGGGTAGGGGCATTGCCCCTTGAGAAGTTTGAAACTGTGGCTCACACCATTCCCATGCTGAGCCTGGAGAACGCCTTTGGCAAAGAAGAGGTACTCGCCTTTGATCAAAGGGTGCGGCGGTTCTTAAACACGGATTGGCCGTTGGTTTACACAGCCGAGCCAAAAATGGATGGTGTAGCCGTAGAGCTGGTATATGAAAATGGTCGGCTGGTCGAGGCCTCCACCCGGGGCGACGGATACACCGGCGAGCTCATCACCCTGAACATCAGGACCATCAAGATGGTTCCTCTGGTCCTTCTTGACACGGTTTCCGTGACAATACCCTCTCGCCTGGAGGTGAGGGGAGAGGTATTTATCCCCGTGGAAGCTTTCAAACAATTGAACAAAGAGCGCCTTGACAAGGACGAGCCGGCGTTTGCCAATCCACGAAATGCGGCAGCAGGATCTCTCAGACAGCTTGATTCGAGGATAACGGCCACGCGTCCCTTAGACATATTCTGTTATGGCGTCGGCATGGTGACTGACGTTGAATTTGCTTCCCACTGGGAAATCCTTCAAAGTCTTAAGGCCCTGGGGTTTCGGGTGAATCCTCACATTAAAGCGCGGGCGACGATTGAGGAGATCCTTGTTTATTACAAAGATTTGCTCGACAGGCGGCATGAATTTCCCTACGAGATGGATGGTGTTGTGATCAAGGTGGATGATTTGGCGTTGCAGAGAAAGCTGGGTGAGAAGTCCCGAAGCCCGAGGTGGGCCCTGGCCTATAAATTCCCGGCTACACAGGAGACCACCCGTGTGGTGGAGATCGACGTTCAGGTGGGCCGGACCGGAGCGTTAACGCCGGTAGCCCACCTGGAGCCTGTTTCTGTCGGAGGCGTGACCGTAAGCCGCGCTACCCTGCACAATGAGGATGAAATCAAGAAGAAAGACATCCGCATGGGCGACACTGTGCTGATCCAGCGTGCGGGGGATGTGATCCCTGAGGTCATCAAGGTAATTACGACCAAACGCACCGGGGTTGAGCAGCCGTTTAGGATGCCTGCTACATGCCCGGTGTGCGGCGCAAAGGTGGTTCGCCTGGAACAAGAAGCAGTATCTCGGTGCGTCAATGCCAACTGTCCTGCACAGGTAAAGGAGCGCATCAAACATTTTGCCTCTAAAGGGGCCTTTGATATTGATGGCATGGGCGACAAGTTGGTGGGCCAGTTGGTGGACAAAGGCCTGGTAAAATCTTATGCAGATCTATTTTTCCTTGATAAGGCAACCGCAGCAGGCCTTGAAAGGATGGGCGAAAAATCGGCTCAGAACCTGATGGACGCTATGGCAAAAAGCAAGCAAATCAACCTTGCCCGTTTTGTCTATGCCCTTGGCATCCGCCATGTAGGTGAGCACATAGCGCACGTGTTGGCCCGCACCTTTGAGTCATTAAAGGCATTGATGGCCGCAACCGCAGAAGAACTGGTGGCCGTGGACGAAATAGGACCGCAGGTATCCCAAAGCGTGAGAGCCTTTTTCGAGAACCCTGAGAATCGGAGAAACATTCAGCGGATGCTAAGAGCCGGCGTGACGCTTGAAACCGACGAGGCTCCGATAAGTGAGCCGTTGGCTGGCAGGACATTTGTCCTTACCGGGGCTCTTGACTCAATGACGCGCTCGCAAGCCAAAGCTCGCATTGAGGCCTGGGCGGCAAGGTTAGCTCTTCCGTGAGCCGCAAAACCGCCTATGTGGTGGCGGGAAAAGATCCAGGATCCAAATTTGACAAGGCAAAGGAGATAGGAGTCAAGATCCTGGATGAAAAAGAATTCATAGAGATGACCAGAACCAAATGACCCCGGTGAAGTAAAAAAAGCGACTTCTGAACCCGTGAACGGTTACGGAGAAAGCTCATGAAAAAGGTTAGAGCTCATGTCATAATTGACGGACGTGTCCAGGGGGTGTGTTTCAGGATGGACACAAGGCGCGCAGCCTTGGAACGGAGCGTTAAGGGTTGGGTGAGGAATCTACGCGATGGCGGGGTCAGCGCAGTATTTGAAGGCGAGGAGAACGATGTGAAATCTATGCTGAAGTGGTGCGAAAGCGGTCCCCCCTTGGCTTATGTAAGCAAAGTGGCTGTGGAATGGGAACCCTATACTGGCGAGTTTGACAGCTTTGAAATCACCTTTGTATAGAGCAGTTAGTTCTCACTCCCCCCAAACCCTCTCCCTCGTAGGCTTCCGGCTCGGAGAGGGGAGGGGAGGGTGGTGGATGATAATTACAAAACGCTGTACTAGAGGGCGTCTTTCAACGCTTTACCCGGCTTGAACCTTACAGTATTGGAAGCCTTGATCTTGATAGTTTCACCCGTCTGAGGGTTTCTACCCTTGCGCGCTTTGCGACGCACTTTTGAAAAAGTGCCAAAGCCTACCAGGGTTACCCTGCCTTCCTTCTTTTTCAGGGCCTTGGTGACGCTATCCACAAAGGAATTCAGTGCAGCACCGGCCTCTGCCTTAGAGATACCAGCATCGTTGGCCATCTTCTCCACAATTTCTGCCTTTGTCATTTTTGCTCCCCCCTTTTTTGCTTAAAGTTTAACCTGTGTAACATTGGCACACAATCGTTTGTGTGGCCAATGAATAGCTTACTACACAGGGTTGACGCCAATCTCTACCAAAGAACCCCGCTGTGACAGCGATTTTGCCCATACATTGATATGATTGAGATGTCAACAGTATAATGAAGTTTTCTTAATTTTGTTTCTTCAGAGAGCAAGATTCTGCCTCGGTTTCCGATTGCCACCATTCTCCTTTGCTTAAGATACAAGCGATTTGCGGATAGGGCCTTCACGAAATCCCGTATGTCTTCATCTTGGAGAGAAGTGTAGGGTGACTGATTTCCAAAAGCTTGGCTGCCCGGGTCCGATTGTTGTTGGTTTCCCGGAGGGCCTTTTGGATCAGTGCTTTTTCGAGTGTCATAGTATTAACCTTAAGAGAGATGCTATTGGTACGCCAGAGATCACGTGTAGCAGCGGCGCTACTTCGTATCTCTTCCGGCAGTTCATCCAGATGTATTTCGCGTCGCTCCGTCAACACCATGGTACGCTCGATAACATTTTCAAGTTCTCTGATGTTACCCGGCCACGGGTAGTCCATCAAGATCTGGAGAGCCTCTGGTCGAAGCCCTTCTATCTCTTTGTTCAGTCGCTTTTTGAACTTTTTGACGAAATGATTGAGCAAGAGAGGAATATCTTCTTTTCGGTCGCGCAGGGGTGGCACGTGGATCGAGAGCACATTAATCCGATAAAACAGGTCATCCCTGAAAGTACCCTCTTTGACTGCCTCGGCCAGATCTTGTCCTGTGGCTGCAATGATTCGCACATCCATCTTAACAGATTGCGTGCTTCCCACAGGCCGTACCAACTCGTCTTGCACAACGCGAAGGAGCTTTACCTGAAGCGGTAAGGGCAGCTCTGCAATCTCATCCAGAAAAAGCGTTCCGCCGCTGGCTTCCTGAAAGAGTCCTTTCTTGTCTTTGCTCGCATCGGTGAAGGCCCCTTTGACATGTCCGAAGAGTTCACTTTCTAAAAGGTTTTCAGGTAAACCGCCACAGTTGACAGCCACTATTGGCTTATGTTTGCGAGCCCCGTTGTAATGTATGGCCCTTGCGATCAATTCCTTGCCGGTGCCGCTTTCGCCAGTGATCAACACCGTTGTTTTGTAATCAGCAATCTTCCGGATGGTGTCAAAGATCTTCCGCATGGACTTACTCTTGGCCACCATATTTTGAAAGGAGAAGGTCTCCTGAACTGCATCCCTGAGCCTGATGTTTTCTTGTCGCAATCGGTTCCGTTCCTCGATCTGCCCCAGCTTGAGGACAATCTCATCCGGCTTAAAGGGTTTGGAAATGTAGTCGGCGGCTCCCAGCTTCATAGCTTCAACTGCTGTATCGATCGTACCGTAGGCCGACATCATGATGATAGATGCATCAAGACCGCGTGTGGCTGCGTGCTTCAAGAAGGCAAGACCGTCCATTCGGGGCATGCGCAAATCGCACAGGATCACGTCGAAAGGCTTGGTTTCAGTTAAAGACAGGGCTTCCATACCGTCCGGGGCAGAACTGACCGTGTAGCCCGCCTTTTCAAGGACTGCGGTCAGCATGTGCCGCAGATTGGGTTCGTCGTCAATGACCAGGATGTTTTTGGACATGGTGAACTGTTGCGTCAAAACAAAGCATTGACAAAGGCATCAGCATCGAAGTCTTGAAGGTCATCGACCTTCTCTCCAAGCCCAATATACTGGATAGGAAGTTTGAGATCGTGGCATATACCCACCACGATCCCGCCCTTTGCCGTGCCGTCGAGCTTCGTAAGGGCAACACCCGTGACCCCGGTTGCTTCATGAAAAAGTTGAGCCTGTGATATCGCGTTCTGCCCCGTTGTGGCATCCAGAACCAACAGGATTTCGTGAGGTGCGTGAGCGATTTGGCGGGCAACCGTCCGGCGGATTTTCTTGAGTTGTTCCATGAGATTGACCTTGGTATGAAGACGGCCTGCCGTGTCGATCATAACCACATCCACGCCCCTCGATGTTGCGGCCTGAATGCCATCATAGACCACAGCAGAAGGATCAGCTTTTCCCTTATGTCGTATGACTTCAGCGCCGACGCGGTCCCCCCAAATTTCGAGCTGTTCGACAGCAGCGGCTCTGAAAGTGTCGGCTGCGATCAACAGCACCCGCTGTCCTTGTCTTGTATAGCGATCCGACAACTTTCCGATGGTGGTTGTTTTACCGACACCGTTTACCCCTACCACCATGATGACATGGGGTTTGTTATGGGGCATCTGAACTGGCTTTGATGGGACTTTGAGAAAGGCAAGAATCTCACTCTGTAGTGCATGTTTGAGCTCACCGGGATCGATCAGGTCTTTTCTTTCAACTCTTTCCCTGACTCTTTGAATGAGGGCCATGGTCGTCTGTACGCCAATATCTGAGGCAATGAGAATCTCCTCCAGTTCTTCGAGCAGGTTTTCGTCAATCTCCTTTTTCCCGAGCAGGAGATTGTCTATGCGGTTGGTAAATGCCTTTCGTGTTCTGGACAGACGATCTCTAAGTCTGACAAAAAAACCTTGTTCTGGCGCCCGGGGTACTGGCGTTTCTTCATCGGGTTTTTCTGTTCCGCCTGCCTCTGGGGCCTTTTCTACCCGTTCAGACGCCAAGTCTTCTTGGGCTATTTTTTCCCGGGCCTTATCGGTTTTCTTTTTCCTTTTAAACCATTTCAGAGGCATGATCATAAGCTTCTCTCGCCCGCTCCTTGCAGTCGCTTGAGCACACAGAGATCACAGAGATAATTTTTTAGGTGGGTAACACCCACACGGAGCGTTGCAGTTTGATCTGAATCCTCCTTTCAAGGATTGAAGCTGTCCGCTTCCCGGTAAGGAAATGGTCCCTTTTGAGATAGCTTCCCTTCACCTCTGCTCACAAGGCAGAGGTTGCGGGAAGCAGGCCGGTCAGATCAAGAACTCAGTGCCTCCGCGGGCTCTGTGAGAGATAAAAAGTGGTTATTGAGTTTCAAGATTTATTGAGACAAGTTTCGAAATTCCCTTGTCCTCCATGGTCACACCAAAAAGGGCGTTTGCAACCTCCATGGTATGCTTGTTATGTGTAACCATGATGACTTGAGAGTCCTTTCCTATTTGCCGAAGAAGGTCGTTAAAGCGATGCGCGTTTGCATCGTCTAAGGGGGCATCAATTTCGTCAAAAACGCAAAACGCACTCGGCTTGATCAAAAAGAGTGAAAAGACAAGGGCAATAGCGGCCAGGGCCTTTTCGCCGCCGGAAAGCAGACTCATGCGGGTCAGTTTTTTTCCAGGGGGATGAACGAAAAAAGAGACGCCCGATTCCAGAGGTTTTTTGGGGTCCGTGAGTACGAGCCTGGCCGTACCGCCCTCAAATAGCCCGGGAAAGACATCTTGCAGTTTTTCATTGACAGCCCTGAAGGTCTTCATAAACTGTTTCAAAGACACCCGGTTGATTTTGCGAATGACTCGACGCAGGGCCTCTATGGACCCGACCAGGTCATCCCGCTGTCCGGTGAGAAATCGGTATCGTTCTTCCAGGGTTTCATATTCCTGGATGGCAGCAAGGTTTACGTCACCCATTCTGGCAATCTGTTCACGGTAGCGTGCCAGCGATGCTTCTATTTCTTCCACTGAAAGTCCCCCGGTGTCGTCCTTGTGATCTGAACTTTCGATGTCCCGGTGGTAGCTTTCCTGAATGCGACTTACAAGATGTTCGCGCCGCATCCCCCGTTCGGCCTGCTTTAGTTCGAGCTGCTGTATCTTCTGCAAGGCTTGTTGTTGGGCGCTTCTAACATCAGAGAGTGCCCTGTCATTTTCTTCCAGTATCCCTTCAATTGTCTGGTACTCGGCTTCCATCTCGACTAAGACCTCTTCCAGGGTCTTCAGCTCTGCATACAGACGGGAAATCTCGTCCCGATCCCTTGCCAGGCGCTGCTCAACGGCTATCTTGTCTTGTTCTCTTTGCTTGAGCTGCGTGGTCATGTAGCTCAATTTCCCCTGGGCCTCATCTTGAAAGTTTCTCAAGCGTCGCAGGGTATTTTGGGCGTTGTCATGTTCTGCCTTCAGTTTCGTCAATTCCAGCCTCATCCCCATGACCTTTTGGCTGAAGGATTCCAGACTTTCCGAGACTTTTTTGATCTCAGCACTTTTTTGTGCGATGGCGGATTCTGTTGTCTGAATCCCATGGGAGATCTCGGATAAGACTTCCTCGAACCCCGAGAGTTCACGGTCTATGTCTGTTTTCTCCCCTTTGATTTGCTGTGCCTCAAGATCTAATATTTTCAGCCGATGCTGGGCATGCTTGAACTCTTCCCGGAGGCGGTAAAGCTCTTTTTCGAGGTCCATCTCTTCCTGGCTTTTCTGGTGCAGGATTTGTCGGGCCTTTTGAATCTCTGTTTCCAACGCAATGGTTTCAGCTTCCAATCGTTCCTGTTTGGATTTTGCCGCTGCAGTCGAGGTCTCCAGTTGCAAAAGCTGTCTGCCCAATTCCCTGATTTCTCTCTTCTTGGCCAGGATGCCGGAAGCCGCATTGCCAGAACTCCCGCCTGTGAGGATGCCCTGAGAGCAAACACGCTCCCCTTTTCCTGTAACTACGGCCTGAGGATACCCGTTCTTGTTCCAAAGCGCCAGCGCGGCCTTGAGGTCTTCGGCAACCACCACGTGCCCCATGAGGGATTCGACCAGGTCTTCGTACGCCTCTTTTACCTTCATGTGGTCAATGAGGGGGCTTAGAGAGCCAGGCAAGCTTGCCCGGACAGGAACAGCCGTATTCATATCCATGATTGGTCTGAGTCCCTTCATGGGGATAAAACTACCCCAACCGGCCGATTCTGTGCGAAGATAGTCAATAGCTGCCACGCCACCCTCCTGGTCCCTCACAATCACATATTGCAAGGTTTCACCCAGGGCGGCTTCCACGGCAGCCTCATAGGGGGGTTCGGCTTCGATCACATCGGCCACCAGCCCGTGAATCCCGGTTTGCTCAGGGTCCTGGGAGTTGGATTCTCTCATGATTGCCCGAACCCCTTCCTTATACCATTCATAGTTGTCATCCATCTTTTTCAGTGCGGCGTGCCGGGATCGAATCTTTTGTTTTTCAGCCTCCATGGTCTGGACATTGCGTACCTGTTGGCCAAGGTCCTGGCGCTTTTCCAGTAGTTGTTCGTTCGAGGATTCAAGGGATTCGCTTATCTCCTTCAGGTTGTCCTTTAAGGCGTGAAGGTGCTCGCTGGCCTTTGTCAGGCCCTTATCAAGCCTGACAACCTCGGCCCCGGTCTGGCCTTTTTCCTTCTTGATATGCTCAAGGCGCCTTCCAAGACTTGCTTTGTTTTGTGAGGTGTTCTGGAGGGTGTTTTGATAGGCTGCCTTGCGGGTTGCCAGGTTCATTAGTTCAGCCTTATCGGTCTCAAGGGTTTGATTTAGTTCGGCCAGGCGATCTTTCAGTGCCTGGCCGGTGCGTTCCTCTTGTTTCAAGGTTTCTTTGATTTCTTCGATATGCCGTTGCAGGACAAGTGAGCGCTCATTCAGGTTGCTACATTCAAGGCTGATGTCATGGTCTTTTTCCTCGATTTCTTTCGTTTCAACCTTGAGCTGCTCGGCCTCGGTGATCAAACGCTCAAGATCCTTGGCACCGTGTTCAAGATCCCCTTCAAGCTTGTCGATAGTACGCTGGAGCTGATATCTTTTGGCTTTATGCTCGGAGGTCTCCCGGTCCTTGGCTGCCCGTTCCTGTTTTATTTCTTCAATCGCAGCATCCAGCTTCGCCAGTTGGGATCCGTGCTGGAGATCCGTATCCCGCAAGGATTGGAGTAACGCCTCGGTTTCACAGATCTCTGCGCCGATGGCCTTGTAGTGAAAGGTTGCCAGGCCCACATCCAAACGTTCAATCTCTTTCTGATAGGTCTTGTATCGCTCGGCTTTTCTGGCTTGTCGCTTAAGGCTGTTTATGTGGCGCTTCACTTCGGTGATAATATCGTTGATGCGCACCAGATTCTGTTGAGTTCGCTCGATTTTCCGAAGGGCCTCGTTTTTTCGACTCTTATACCGGGTCGTGCCTGCCGCCTCTTCGACAAAGAAACGTCGCTCCTCTGGCCCGGCGTCAATCAGGGTGGTGATCCTTGCCTGCTCAATGACTGCATAGGTTCTGGAGCCCACGCCACTTCCCATCAACAGGTCCTGGATATCCTTAAGTCTGCATGGCTGCTTATTGATGAAGTAAACGCTCTCACCCGACCGGAAGAGGCGGCGGGCTACCATAATTTCAGAAAACTCTCGATATTGTTCCGGCGTGTTGCCATTATCATTGATGAGTGTTAGAGTCACCTCGGCCATGTTCAAAGGGGGCCTTTTCTCGGTGCCCGAGAAAATCACGTCTTCCATGGATTTGCCGCGGAGCATTTTGATGCTCTGTTCTCCCATGACCCAACGGATGGCATCAACGATGTTGCTCTTGCCACAACCGTTGGGACCGACCACAGCGGATATCCCTTCTGGAAATTGTACCGTTGTCTTATCTACAAAAGACTTGAACCCGCCGATATCTAACTGCTTGAGTTTCATAATAAATAACCTCGTTAGGGTAACTCTGAGTTTAAGCCGATCCTGAACTTGGCGATTTTTACCAAAGAGAAAATGGTTTGTAAAGAAAAAAGTACTATAAAATGTATACCTTGAATTGACAGATACAACATATGGGGTCTTTATACCGGATACCGGATGCCAGATGCCAGATACCGGATGCCAGATTGAATGATCCCGAAACCTCTTGTCAATTCCGTCTGAATAGGTTATCCAATATACCAGATACCAATACCGGATACCAGGTGCATGACGTAGTCCAGCTTGAGGATAGGGCAAATGCCTGCCATCCGGCATCAGGGATCAGGCATCAGGGATCAGGCACAAAAATGTTCAATTTCCGTTTTGGAAGGCGTCTTGCCATGGCTGAAGAAAGTTACGATTTTCCACCATTCCGTCCCCCCAGTGAGGCCAACAGCCTCCTTTTGAGGGTTACTCGGGGGTGTCCCTGGAATCGGTGTGCCTTTTGCCCCATGTACAAGCACATCAAGTTTGAAAAACGCCCGGTTCATGCAGTTAAGCAAGACATTGACACGGCCAGGGCCTACACGGGCGGAAACATTGAGACCGTGTTCATCGCGGACTCAGATAGTCTGATTATCAAGACTGAAGAGATGTGTCAAATCGTTGGTCACCTTCACAGTACCTTCCCATCCTTGACCAGAGTTACGAGCTATGCCCGAGCCCTGACACTTAAGCGGAAGCCCATCGAGAGTTTAAGAAAGATAAGGTCGGCCGGACTGACACGCCTTCATATCGGTCTTGAGACCGGAAGCGCGCAATTGCTGGAGCGGATAAAAAAAGGTGCAGGGCCCGAGACCATGATCCGGGGGTGCAGCAAGGCCAGAGAAGCCGGCTTTGAAGTTTCGCTGTACGTGCTTCTGGGAATCGGTGGCGAATCGAGCTGGCAAGAGCATGCCCTGGAGACAGCCAGGGTGCTCAATC
>DAOURD010000191.1:0-4333 GCA_030625295.1 Desulfobacterales bacterium
AAGCTCGCTCTCTTCAGAGTTATCTGAACTCTTTGCAGCCATGGTCCTAATATCAGAGACGATTCTTGGTGTCTCCGGATCAACGGGCGCAATCTTGTTCCCAACCATTTTCAGGTAAGCCATATCAGCATGCTGGTGCAAAAGTCCCCAGCTCCTGAAATTGCGGAGCGCAGCCTCAAGGGGCTTCTTATCCACGACCCCTTCAAATGGGCTCCGAATATCCAGGAAGCCCCTGTCTATCCAGGGCCGAAGGGCCTCTTGGAGTTTAGAGTGGGCCGGATGATAGACAACCACGCGGTGGAAACAGAGCGTCATGGCCTCCACCAACGAAGGGGATATGAAAGTAAAAGGGAAATAGACCGGGGATAGGATTGTCGATTGTCGATTGTCGATTGTCGATTTAGAAATCATGGCATTGTCTCGTAGCTTTCTTTCATGGTAAGGTAGTGGGCATCTGCGTCCTCTGTGGTAAATTATTCTTTTCCTTTTCCCTAATGTCAGTGGTCCGCAATCCGCAATCCGCAATCCGCAATCTTTTCGTCTCTAACCTCCACCCCCATGGCACTAAGGCGTTCTCTAATCTGATCTGCCAGTTTCCAGTCCCTCCTGCGCCTCGCCTCTTCACGCTCAAGTATAAGCTTTTTGACTTGTGCATCCTGGGGCTGTTGTTCAAAGTCAAAGATATTTAGCACCGCATCGACCCTCTTGAAGGCATCGATGATTCGCCTGGTCCCGGCCTGATCCAGCTTTTTGTTCATGATTAGACGATTGATTTTTCTGACAATATGGAAGATCGTGGCCATGGCAGATGATACGTTAAGGTCATCATCCATGGCATCTGTAAAGCCCGTTTTTATGTCATAGAGGAGCTGGTCCAGGTCAGGATAGGGGCGTCCGTCCTCCACGCTGTTGAGGAGGCGGACACATTCATCAAGTCTACGGATGGCTCGTCCGGCTTGGTCCAGTGCTTCATACGACAAATTCAAGGGTTTCCGGTAGTGATTGGAAAGAAGCCAGCATCTAATCAACCTGCCGCTGTATCCGCGGTCCAACAGGTTCCGGATATATGGAATAGCAGCATCCCGGTCTGCCTTTTTTCCTTCCGACAGCACCAGTTCGCTCTGTATCCAATAGCGTGCCAGGGGTTTTCCGGTCAGAGCGCCACTCACGGCTATCTCATTTTCATGGTGAGGAAAGATCAGATCACGGCTGCTGGTGTAAATGTCAAATGCCTCCCCAAGGTATTTCATGGCCATTGCGGCAGACTCGATGTGCCAGCTAGGCCTTACCTGACCCCATTCGGTTTTCGTGTAGATCCCCCGCTTGAGTTCAGAAAGCCTGGCTCGCTTGAGGAGTGTAAAATCCCTTGGGTTGTCTTTTTCATACTCGTCCAGATCAACAGTTGAGCCCACCTTGATCTTATCAAGATTGATGCCAGAAAGCTTGCCGTAGTCCGGGAATCTGGAGATATCAAAATAGACCGACCGGAGCTTTTCATAAGCAAACCCCTTTTCCACAAGTCGCCCGGTCAGTGCCACCATGTCCTCAACATGTTCACTTGCCCTGGGATACTGTGTGGCTGGTTTGATACCCAGGATCTCCATATCCTCCATGAAGGCTCGGAGATACTTATCCGTAAAGGGTTTTAGCGGCATGCCGGCCTCTTGAGATCCCTGGATAGTCTTGTCGTTCAGATCAGAGATGTTCACAATATGTGTAACCACATACTTCTTGTATTCCAGGTGCCGTCGAACGAGGTCGGCCAGGACAAAGCGGCGACATTCCCCAACGTGCATCCGATCGTGAACCGTGGGTCCGCAAGAATAGATAGATACCCTGCCAGGTCGGAGGGGCACGAAGGGTTCTTTGGCACGCGTCAGGGTATTGTAAAATTTAAGGTTGGTTTCCTCACGTATGGCAAAGAGCGGGGTGCTCAGATACCGTTCTCCTCCATCAGGGAAAATCATCACCACCACACCCTCAGACATAGATCTAACTTCTTCTTGTGCAACTGCCATGGCGGCACCGGCACTCATGCCCGCAAAGATTCCTTCCTCTCGGGCCAGACGCCGGGTCATCTCAAAGGCGGCCTCATCATCGATGTTGACCTTCTTGTCTAAGCGCACCTTTTCATATATCTCAGGCCGATAAGACTCCTTCACATTCTTGAGGCCCTGAATCTTGTGCCCAAGATAAGGTTCAACACCCACAATCTGAATACTTGGATCGTATTCCTTCAAGCGCCTGGAGGTACCCATGAGGGTTCCGGTGGTCCCCATGGTTGCAATTAGCATGGTTATTTTCCCTGCTGTTTGTTCCCAGATTTCCGGGCCGGTGCCATCGTAGTGGCTCCGCCAGTTGGCTTCGTTGTTGAACTGATCCGTCATAAAATAGGTTTCAGGATGTTCTCGGGCCAGCCGATACGCCTCTTCTATGGCGCCGTCGGTTCCAAGATGATCGGGGGTCAGCCGGATTTCGGCTCCCATGGCGCGGAGGATTTTGCGTCGCTCTACACTGGCCGATTCAGACATAGTCAAAAGGAGGCGGTACCCCTTGACCGCGCAAACCAGGGCCAGGCCAATTCCCGTATTGCCACTGGTCGCCTCAAGCACGATTTTGTCCGGTGTGAGGGCTCCTGATGCCTCACCCGCTTCGATCATGGCCCTGGCAATGCGGTCTTTTACGGAACCCCCAGGGTTGAAATACTCCAGCTTGGCCAGTAGCGTGACCCTGGGATTGGGGTTGAGTCGCTTGATTTCAACGAGGGGTGTGTGACCAATGGTGTCTAGAATTGAATGCATTGTTGGTTAATCGTTATTCGTTATCCGATTCTTGTTGGTTTCAGGTTTCAGGTTTCAGGGCACATGTTGGTTTCAGGTGTCAGTGTTCAGGTGTCAGGAAAGTTAAACGGCAGTGCTGAAACCTGATTGTTCCTGACACCTGACACCTCAATCCTCGGGTACGGGCCAGCCTTGAGGGAGTGGTTCCTCGTTGTCACTGCGTTCTCCCCTGAAACCCGAAACCCGAAACCTGAAACCTGAAACCTGAGGAGTATATAGATTCTCAAAATTAACAAAAGTCTATCCCTATTAAGCGAATGATAAGATTAGTTATTTAGCATTATTTACCACTCAACCACTCAACCACTTAACTAACAACCAATAACTTCCCAAGCCTTTTCGCCAGCGAGGCGATAGTAACGATGGGAGGGAGCCCTGGCGATTCAGGAAGGACGCTGCCATCGCATATATAAAGGCCCTTAACACTCTTACATTCAAGGTCGGCATTTACTACCTCTCCAATGGCTGCAGTAGCCCCTGGATGACCTCCATATGGCCCTGTGATGGTGATGGTTTCCGGTTCGACCCCGGCTTGTATCAAGATCTTTTTGGCCAGTTCTCCTCCGGTGGAAAGACGGTTACGATCATTATCAGTTAGACGTTTCGATACCCTTCCATTCTCGTCAACACTTCCCGCATTACTATCCCTGGTCTTCACCATAATTCCATAAGGGGGTCGATCACCAAACCATTTCTTCAGACCCTGGAACATCAATACCACATCAACGTGGGGAGCCAGCACATATCCCCTGTCATAATGCTCTGCAAAAACAGTTGGCATTGAGGGTTCAAGATTCGGCAAAAAATCAGGACTACGTCCATAGACCACAGTGTATAGATCCAGGAATAAGGCCTTCCCTGCCTCGATCCCTGAATTCCGGAGGACCACCGGCGTGCCCAGTCCGCCTGCAGCAAGAATGGTTTTCTCGGCCTGAACTTCCAAAGATCCGTTATTGGTCTCGCACACCACCCCGGTTGCACACCCATTACAAACGTTAACCGATTTAACCCTTGTTTCACTCAAGAGTCGGACATTCCCCATTGTCGTCAGTTTTTTTATCACCCCTTTTGCTGACCATTTGGCCCCGGTGGGGCAGGTAATCACGCATTTACCGCAATAGGTGCAGCGCTCAAAATCGATGAACTTGGGCCATCGTGTCATCTCCATACCGAGAGATTCTGCTGCACCGGTCAGCAGCTTCGCATTGGGACCAATATGTTCTTCAACCATGGGGGTTAGCCCCAATTCATCTTCTGTTTCTGCAAACTCCTCTCGCAAATCTATTCCCAGAGACTTCAGCTCATCCTCAAGGCACCTCACCCCGCTGCCAATAGCTATCTCCGTAGTGCCGCCTATATTCAATGCTCGATAATAAGGTATCCCTTCCTCACTTTTTGGAAATCTTCCATTTTCCTGATAAAGCTGCCTGCCCAGTTCCATTTCGTCCATGCCGGCAAGTCTAGATGTATCCGACCCCTGTTCGATAATTACC
>DAOURD010000231.1:0-4017 GCA_030625295.1 Desulfobacterales bacterium
TGTTTATTTCATCACTTTCCTGATGAAAGTGATGAAGCACAATCCGCCTACGGCGGAAGTCCACCTGCTTGGCTTTGGTTATTGAGAGGGTAGTTTCGTTCCTCAGGGCCTGTATAAGTTCCGCCTTGTTCATGAATTCTCCCCTTGATCGCCTTCACTGGCCGCACAGTCTTTTATCCGACAGGATTGACCCCGGAGGAATATGCTTCGCATTCCACAGGGCAGGCACGATTGTTTGGATTCTTTTGTTGCTTTCTCACCTTCCAGCCTCCGGCCCTAGGGCCTACGCCCTGGAGGGATGAAGGCGAGAAAACGCAATCCGCGTGCTTGCCCCGTTAAACCGGGGATTGTTTAACCGGGGTAGAATGCACTTGTGTTCTCCATTCCACCGGGGTGTGAGATTAGTCTGTGCCTGCCCCGTTAAATGCGCAGCCTATTCAACTGGGGTCTGTCGGTGTGTGGTTGCCTCGCCATAGCTTTCAGCGAAGGCGGGTCTGTGGCTATATAGAATCCTTTAGGGCCTTTCCAGGCTTGAACTTCACAGCATTGCGCGCCTTGATCTTTATTTCTTCGCCTGTGGTAGGATTCCGGCCTTTTCTGGCCTTACGACGGACCTTTGAAAAGGTGCCGAAACCAACCAGCGTGATCTTACCGTCCTTCTTCTTGAGCGCTGTCTTGACACTGTCAACAAACGAGTCCAGGGCCTTGTTGGCCGCAGCCTTTGAGATCCCCGCATCCTGTGCCATCTTTTCAATCAAGTCTGCCTTTGTCATAACACTTTCCTCCTTTGGTATGGGTGAATAAGGGCCCTCATCGGAGCCTGTGGGTTCATAGAACATAACCTTTTGAAAGGTCAAGCAAAAATGTTCAGTTTTATTGCCAAACTTTGTAATTTAACGATGATTGGGCCGGCGAAAGAGTTTCTTACAAAAACCGCAACTGTGACGGTCTCACAATCGGTTTTGACAATTGCTGCAAGGACGAGGAATACTGGTTCGGACTTGGGCAATGCAAGGAAGAGGAAAGACAGCTTGCTACATCAAAAGCCGAAGGCTTATGCCACTATATTGGTGGATATTGTTCAGAGGAAATTGATTTAGGATTTACCGAAATTTGCGTCGAGCATAAGAAAACGTATTGCTGTTTCAACTCCAAGCTTTCCAGGATCGTTCATGAACAGGGAAGGCCACAGTTGCAGGGCGACATCAGCAGCTGGGGCGACCCTGAAAACCCCAATTGCCGCGGGTTTACCCCGGAGGAATTTCAGATGCTTGATTTTTCGAGAATAGACCTGTCTGAATGGTACGGTGATATTGAAGTTAAAGCGCAAGATCAGATAGAGAACGAAGTGCTTTTCACCCCCTCCACCCAAAAAAGCCACGAAGCGTGACTTGGTTCAAAGTCAACAGACCCCCGTCGTCTGGTTTGTTTGCAAAATAAATTTACTTAGGCAACCTACGGCTTCCCAATTCCCTAACTTCCTTAACATACATCTAAAATTGTTGCCAAGAGGAAAAAGGAAATCAATGCAAAACTTGATGTTTCTATTTATTTTTGATCTGCAATTATATTAAGGAAATGCTTTTGTCAAGGACTAAGTTTCTGTTGCATTTTTGGTTGACACTGCAAAAGATACTTGTTATTGCATACCTATTTCAATTGCGGTAAGTTTTATGCCGGCTATGCTGGCAGCATGCTAACAATTTAGTACATCATTCTCCTCAGTGTTCCGAGATTTGAATGTGAGAGAATATCCAAGGACAAGGAGGCATGATGAAACAAACAGCCATCGTTCATAACTTGTTTGACGACAAAAAGGATCAGGAGGCTGATGTGGTCACGACGCCCGCCATGCCGCTGGCTATGGCGTGCGCGGGAGAAAAAGTGCGCATCGTTTCTCTGGCGGGCGGGAGGGGGATGCACCAACGCTTGGCCAGCATGGGTTTGAGCGTCGGATCAGAAATTGAGGTAATCAGAAAGGGGGTCCCAGGACCTTTTTTAGTAGCATCCGGTGACACGCGTCTGGCTATCGGGGCCGGGATCGCTCATAAAATCATGGTGTCACCGATATAAGTGTGTTTGTTGTGTCTCTGCGGTTTGTTGTGTTTAAGGAGGGAGAGGAAGACAGAATGACCCTGGATCAAATGAAGCCAGGCAATGAATGCCGGGTTGTAACGGTGAATATGGAAGGCGTCGCCGGGCAACGCTTGCTTGATATGGGTTTTATGCCTGGCACTGCCATCAGTGTCATACGTAATGCGCCCCTGATGGATCCGATTGACATCAGGGTGAAAGAATACATGCTGGCACTGCGCCGCTCAGAGGCTAAGGGCGTGGAGGTAACCGCTTTATGACGGAATCACCACAGCCCTTATTGCGTCTCGACTATGGGACAGCACTTGAACCTGTATTGGGCCGGCTGGAAAAACGTCTTTCAGAAGATGTGATCTTGGCCGCGCGTTATCCCCTGCGATGGCTGGCCCTAAAGCTGATGGAAAATGACAGCGAGGCCCAGAGGCTGGTTCGTGAACATGCTGAAAATAAGGAAGATATCCTGAGCAGTGTTGCCAGGGAACGGGAACTGTTTCAATCTGAACAGGAGCAGACCGCTGAACAGGCCATTGCAATCAGACGTTATCAGATTGCGGGAGAGATTGTAGAGCGCTGTGTCAAACGGGAAAAAAAGGAACAGAGGACCCTGACAGACAGGATTGATCAGGTTGTTTGCAACAGGGTCGCAGGCCCCATCTTCTTAGGGGGCGTTCTCTTTTTGCTTTACTACCTTACCATGAAGATCGGAGGCGAACACATTGCTCCATGGGCCTGGAAATACTGGGCCATGCTCAGGGATGTTATTGCCAGCGTTCTTCCTGCAGAGGGACTTATTCGCTCTCTCCTCTTGAGCGGCATAGTTGATGGCGTTTTTGCCATAATGAATTATCTGCCCATCTTCCTCATACTCTTTCTATTAATAGCCATCCTCGAAGATAGCGGCTATATGGCCAGGGTGGCCTTTATCATGGATCGTGCTTTAAGGGCGTTTGGTCTGCACGGGCAATCGACCCTCCCGATGATCCTCGGCGGGGTTGTGGTGGGTGGATGCGCCATACCAGGAGTTATGGCCACCCGTGCCATGAAGGACCAGAAGGCCCGAATGACAACCATCATGATTGTCCCCTTGATGAACTGCATGGCCAAAGTTCCGCTCTATGTTCTTTTAGTCAGTATCTTTTTTAAAGAGCACCAGGCGATTATGCTGTGGTTCATGTCGTTGATCACCTTAGGTGTGGCCCTTATCGTGGCCAGCGTATTGAGTCTCACCGTACTCAAGCGGCAGGAAAGTGAGCCTTTTATCCTTGAGATGCCTCCCTATCATCTTCCCACCATCACAGGTGTGCTGCGCAGGGCCATTGAACGAACCTGGCTTTTTGTAAAGAAGGTCATAACTATCATTGTTGCTGTGGCCATAGTGGTCTGGGTCTTCATAACGTTTCCGGGCCTTAGCGAAGAGAGAAACGCATACTATGATGGGGAGGTGAATAACGCCACGGAAACGTTTATGAAAAACATGGGTGAGGACAACCCCTATGCGGAACTCCTGGCTGGCTCCGGGTTAAAGGAATTTGGAGGCTATTGGGACGATTACAAGAAGCAAAGGATGGGCGCGAAAAGCAAAGATGCCAAAGATGCTCTGAAAGAGAAATTTAGCAGAGAAGACCTTGAATTCTTCAAGATCGTAAACAAGGGAAAAGGTCTGGACGGGAAAAAAGACAAATATGCAAAGAAGGTCTATGCCGCTTATAAGAGTCTGGATAAGACACTGAAAAGACTCGATACGGCCCGGCGCAAGGAAACAGTACATGTAAGCTTTGCAGGACGCTTCGGCCGTTCCCTTGAGCCGGTCAGCCAGTGGGCCGGATTCGACTGGAAGGTCAACATCGCTTTGGCCAGCTCCTTTGCGGCCAAGGAAAACTTAGTCGCCACCCTTGGTACTATTTACAGCGTCGGAGAGGAGTC
>DAOURD010000038.1:0-7419 GCA_030625295.1 Desulfobacterales bacterium
GGGCGCCCTTGGGCAACCCCGTGCTTCCGGAAGAAAATTGGAGGACAGCAATCTCTTCGGACGTCGGCCTGTGAAAATCATCATCCTTGAAATCGGTTATGTCCGCTTCCAAAAGAAGTTCATCCGCCGCAAGAATGGAGCTATCGGTTCCCTTGAAAACTTCTGATAACAAGGGATAAATTTTTTCATCTTTGGAATCGCAAATAATCGGCGCCTTGATTATCGACCATACATTAAAGAGCTTTTGAACCTCCATTGAATCCGCTTTGGGTGTTCTTACGTGCGGGAGAGGAACGGGGATAATACCCCCTATGATGCAGCCCCAAAAGAGCGTAATGAAGGATCTTGATGCTGCAGGAGCAATGATGACATGGTCTCCGGGGAAAATTCCTTTTCGATAGAATAATCGGGCCATTTTCCTGGCCTGGTGCATTAAATCACTGTAGCTTTGAAAATCTTCTGAATTACTTCCAGGCAGTACGTGCGTAATACCGCGTTCAGGAAAACATGATACGGTATTTTCTATCACATCAATCAATGTTTTAGCCATCTTGATCCTAATTTCAACAATATCATTTTTCATTACTGCTACCTCCGGCAACTCCTCATGACGGCCGTGCTCCTCGATACCACCACCACCGTTCAGCCATTTCAACCATCTGACCCATTTTCTGCTCCAAGGGGCTTCATCAGAAGCAAGAGTGCCGGTGCTAAGAAGAAGTCCGCCAGAAGAGCCCAAATGAAAGCAAAACCTGCCATCAGCCCGAATTTGACCATACTGTTTATGTCGGACAGGCCAAAAACGGAAAATCCGGCTACCAGAATTATGGTGGTAAACATGATCGGCCGGCCCACGATAGAAAGTGTAGCCTTAAGCGCCTCCTTATATGTACCTTTATGTTTAAATTCCCTTTTATAACGACTGAAAAAATGGATGGTGTCGTCTACCACGACCCCGATAATTATCGCGCTGAAGATCATCAGGGTGGCATCTATATACATACCTGCCATGCCCATAAACCCCATAGAGATCAGTACCGGAAAGAGGTTAGGAGCCATACTGATAAGGCCCAGCTTGAACGAGCGCAGGGCAATGATCATCATTATCGCAATAGCGCTAAATGCCAGAACAAAACTCCGCTTCTGCCCATTGGCAACCATATCAACGAATGCCCTAAGCCAGGTCATAATACCTGTGTACTCAACCTTTATGGAGGAGTCGAGATTCTCCTTAACAAACTTATCAATATCAGTCATAAAGGTGCGAACCTCTTTACTTCCAAGACTCTGGGTGCGCACGGTTAGCCGGGCAATGTCGTAATTGAAACTTACCTGCTTGTCCAGTTCCTTGCCCCCTGATGTCTCATAGAGAAAAAGTTGCTCTGTGGCCTGGGCGCTCGTTTTTGGCAGCGAGTAATAGGATGGAGAGTTTTCATGCATTGCCCGGTTCATCTTCTTTACGAAATCGATAACGCACGTGGTCTTCATGGTCAGCGGGTGCTTATCAATATGGTTCTGTAATTGTTCGAGTTCTTTAAGAAAGGTGATGTCTTTGACCCCGTCTTTCCTGCCTGTATCGAGCATCATCTCGATTGCCATTGATCCTCCCATCTTTGAATCAATATAGTCGTATGCCTGGCGTAGAGGAAGATCAGCGCTGAGCCCCTTCATGCTGTTGGTCTCCACCTCTATTTTCAGGTAACCATAGACGGAAAAAAGCGTTAATCCGATAAAGATTCCTATAATAACCTTAGGGTATCTCGTATTTATTCGGAATACTTTATCAAGTATTCTATCGAAAAGATCATGACGATTAATAGATTCTTTACCTGTTGCAGGTCTTTTTTTGTCCTTACCAAGAGAGAAGATGATTGGTACTATGATCAGGGAGACCACAAAGGCCATGATAACACCAATGGCAGCGTATACCCCCATCTCCCGGACAGGCTTGACAACAGTGCCAAGGAAAGAGGTAAAACCAGCAGCCGTGGTAAGACTCGTCAAGAAGCATGGAACTCCAACCATGGTGAAGGCCTTCACAATCGCTTCTTTGCGATCATGACCATGATCCATCCGATCCTGAGTCTCTGCGATGATGTGCATTGAATCGCCTATTCCAACGCATATCAACAGTACTGGCAGCAGTATCACCATCATGTTCAATGTCCAGCCGATAATCCCAACCAGCCCCAGAGTCCAGAATATGCTCAGGACTACAACCAACAAAGGCGCAATCACGCCCCGGACCCCGCGGGCTACCCAGAGAAGTATAAGTAGATTTAGCGACAGGCATATCAGTCCGAACGTTGAGGACTCCTTCCCGGACAGCTTGTCATACTCACAATCATAGACGGGACCTCCGGCTGTGTAGAGTTCCATGTTCTCATACTCCGGCTTTGCCAGTATCTCCAGAACCTTCTCTCCGACCTGGTGCCGCACATCAGCCTTCTTTTTTTGCTCCTCAGGATATAATTCAAACGTCATAGCAATGGCCGCTGTCTTGCCATCCTTTGAAATTAGATTGTCAATATAGAGCGGCTCGGCCATGGCTCGTTCTTTTATTCGTTTAATCTCCTCATCAGCTTCCGGGATTTTCTCTATCAGGTCAGAAATCTCAATTCCACCTTCTACGCCCTCAACATACTCCACGTTGCCGAGAAACTTCACATCATCCACGTATGGGACATTCGTTTCAAGGTCCTCAGCCAGCTTGCTAACCAGTCTGATCATTTCCGGCTTGAAAAAATCCTCGGTCTCAAAAAGGATATAGACGAAATCGTCACTGCCAAAGGTCTCCTTGAATTTGTTAAAGGTGATAAGTTGCGGGTCTTCCTCCAGGAACATCGATTCTATAGAACTGTCAAACTTTAGCTCTCGCATCTTATAAAATGAAAATGCTGTTAAAAGCAGCAACAACACTACGAGCGGCCAGCGGAATTTCAAGATAAAAACTGCCAGTCTTTTGAAGAAATTGGGAGAGCCGTTTAAATTTTCTATCATGAGGTTTCCTTAAACGTTTTATACTTCAGTGGGTTTTCTGCGTGCCCACAAAAAGGAAATTATTCCGATGTAGATGGTAATTACGCACATTATTGAAGATAGGGCGAACAACGCCCAGGATGGGTGGTTCCATGAAATGAGACCCACAATAATAAGGATTGCCCGCAGACTCGTCACGCCGAAAACGGCCCATCTGATTCCAGGGTGGTCAGTGCTCTTTACCACGATCGGGATAATGATCTGCATAGCTAAAAAGACTGCTGCCTTCATCTCCGATGATGGCATACCAAATTCTTCCGTAAGCCTTGCGAAGTCTCCGGCAATGACCTGCCCAAAGAGCCAGAAAATCAACATCACAATCGAGATGAACATGATTGCGATCCATCCGCCTGCGATAACATCTCGCATTTGTTCATTGTTCATCGTCACTCCTTTTTTTATCTTTACCTCTTTTGTTTAAAATTTAGGGTGCGGCAACTTCAATGACGCGGTTCTTGCAGAAGTCAGCGATCAGGGTATTGCCGTTTTCCAGCCTCTCGAACCCGGCAGGATTGGTAAATGTATAATACTCCCAGACTATTTCCCCATCCGGAGTTACCTCAATAACACGTTGACCCCTGTAACTGCTGCCTATTTGGACGCCCTTCTGGAATTGATCACCTATGAGTGTGTTACCATTTTTGAGTCTCTGAGCGACATAAGGACAAGCAAGCTCCTCACCGCTATACTCCCAGACTATTTCCTTATCCGGGCTTACCTCGATGACGCGTGGATTGGCCATGTCGGTCATCAGGGTATTACCATTTTCTAGCCTCTGTCCAAGAGAAGGCATTTGAACCTCGGTGTACTCCCAGACTATTTCCTTATCCGGAGTTACCTCTATGACAAAGGGAACATCATCTTTCGTGAAAGGCATACTGGCAATTAGGATATTGCCGTTTGTGAGTTTCCGTACGCTACTGATACCGAGGGCTTTTGACTCTTCACCATAGTACTCCCAGAGCATCTCCCCGTCCGGGGTCACCACGATGACGCGCCGATTGCCCGTGTCAGCGACCAGGGTATTGCCGTTTGCAAGCCTCTCGGCGTCCATAGGAGTCAAAACATCTGTATACTCCCATGCGATCTCCCCATCCGGGGTTATCTCGATGATGCGATCACCAACGTGTTCAGCGATGAGGCTGTTGCCATTTCCGAGTCGGTGAGGATTCGCAGGTGACATACACTTACATTGCCAGACTATGGGGTACTGTGCCTTTTCCCCGAGCTCCTTTACCAACTCATCGATTTCGAATTGAGCCTCTTCAATCTCATCGAGAATGACCTCACACTTAAGTGCATTGGAATCCTCCGGATCAGCTTTAAGAGCCCGATCTATAAAATCAATCATCCCACCAACGACTGCCGGAAGTTTGCCCCACATGGAGTTTGCCTGTCCATAAAGTTCTTTCACCACCAGCACTCGTATCTCATCTCTGTTCTTTTCAGGATCTGCTGTGAGTTTTACAAGCTCATCTACACTATTGCTTATAGCCACTATATAACCTTCAACACGGTGGAACTGCGTGTGTATCTCTCCTCCAATCTTACCTGGAATGCTGTGAGCGGGCTTGCTCAACTTCCTTACCAGCCTTTTAAGTTTGCCTGCTTGTTCGCCAACCCCTTTTACTAACTCCTGCAGTTCCCCTACGGGTACTTCTTCTTCAACCGCGACCGGTTCAACCGCGGGCTCCTCAACTATCACCTTCTTAGTCGTGCTGCAGCCAAAAATAAGTGTCAGCATCAAAGCAAACACCAGGCTGATCGGGACTATTTTCGCTATTATGTTTTTCACCTTTTCTCCTTCCTTTCTATTAGAATTACCTTTAATCCGCAGATTTCACAGATTACACGGATTACTCTAATCATTTGAAGAGCGATGCGAAATCTGTAGGGTTTAATTCCCCGCAGCTTGCTGCGATAGAAAAGATAAAACACTTATTTTGACACCCCGCGGCAAGCCACGGGGTAGTTTATGCTTATGTGTGCTCCTTTCAAAAAAACAAGAAATTTTGGGCCACGTTTTTCTTATACGCGGAAAACAACCATTCACGGGCTGCCTCCCGGTGACAAGCCAATGTCCACAAAAGCGGACTCCGATCCTGAAAAGTGGTATTTGATCTATGATAGTTTCAATTTCTCTCACAATGGTCAGCATCTATTAGTTACCAACACAGGGATTACAAAGAAAATCTTGCCCCCGTTAAAATCTGCCTGTCAGCGTAATGCCAAATGTCCGGGGATCTCCGCCGCGTCCAAACCAGTTGCCGCCTCCCATGTCAAACGCTCTTGTGGCGTATTCTTTGTCAAAGAGATTCTTCGCCCAGACATACACATCAAACCCGAAACCTTTATATTCTCCTTCGTAGCCAAGACGGGTATTAACAATTTCATAAGCATCCTCTATTTGGGTATTGGCATCGTCGTAATAGGAATTGCCAACTCCAAGCAAATCCACCCTCGCAAAAAGGCCGCTTGCATACCTATACTGGGCGGCCAGATTATAAGTATATTCCGGCACATTGGATATCCGCTTATCATCGTAGTTGGCCCCGGCTAATGGGTCTTTGTAATCGTCGTATTTCGCATCGGTGTAGCCAAATCCAGCGGTCAGTTCCAATCCGGTGATCGGGCGAGTCAACAACTCAACTTCAAAACCCTGGCTGTGGGATTCACCCGCATTTTTGATGACCCAGTCATTTGCGGATAATAACTGCGAGATCTGTTGATCTTTCCAATCGATGTAAAAGAGGGCCGTATTGAAAATAAAACGATTATCCAGCCATGAAGACTTCAATCCAAGCTCGTAATTCCATGAGTATTCAGGGTTATAGGAAAGATACGTCAGACTGGAACTCCACATGTTAAAACCACCGCTTTTATATCCTCTGGCCACACTTACGTAAGTCATAAGATCAGAAGTGCAGGAATAGTCGATGACAAATTTGGGCAGCCATTCTTCAAAGGTTTTCTCACCTTCCCTTGTTATTGGAAGCATACCCCATGCCGACAGATCCTGATCATAATATTTTTTGCCCTTAAAATCCTTTTCTTCATGGTCATAGCGAAGCCCGGCGGTTAACCCCAGCTTTTCAAAGAGTGTATAGGTTGCCTGCCCAAAGAAGGCATGACCTTCGGTATCGAGACTGTTTGGTTGATTTTGCTTAAACGGTGGAACCCCCCATGCTGGAAAACCCTGTCGATAGTCATAGATTAAACTATTATCCGTCTTTTCATCAAAGTAATAGGCACCCACCAGCCATTCCAGAGGGATAGTGTCCTTATGTGACGATAGACGAAGTTCCTGGCTCCACTGCTTGTGCTCATTTTTTTGACAGGTTCTATATATATCATCGGACGTAAAATCCATGTCATAGGTTTGCGTACATTCCAAATCACGCCGCGCGGAGATGGAGGTCAGTTTGAACCAGGGTGCATCGTAAACCACCCGGAGTGACTGCCCGTTGGCATCGTTTTCAACATCACCATGGTAATCCATCATTGTATTGTGCTTTCTCGCTTCAGAGATAGGCGCAAAGCTGTCAAAACCGCCTTCATATGTGTCGATGTTTCCAGATAGCGTTATATCCAAGACATCCGTAGGCAGCCAGCGAAGATGGGCTCGACCACTGGTATCATCCTTCTCATCCCCGTCGTCGGTTCCCAGATATTTATTGTCAAAATATCCGTTCGAGACGTATTTAATCCCTGATATTCCAAACAAGAGCTTGTCTTTAACCATTGGACCACTGACCATTGCGCGGTAATCCTGGCTATTATAATTTCCGTAAGTAACAGAGGCCTTCCCTTCGTACTGGTTACCCGGCTTTTTGGTAATAATATTCACTACACCACCCATGGTATTTCGGCCATAAAGCGTGCCCTGCGGGCCGCGCAGGACTTCGATTCGTTCAACATCAAAAAGCTCAATATCATAGCCAAATGTACTAGAAATACTCACGTCATCCACATACAACCCAACTGCAGGATCGGTTGTCGCCCCCCCAATTCCGCGAATGAAAAACTGCTGCCCCGTATGGCTTCCTGTCTTCACCATAAACATATTGGGAATTTGTTGTATCATCTCTTCAACATCAACTATCCCCGCATCCTCAAGCTGAATGTCCGAGAAAATAGACATACTCACGGGCACATCCTGAATGTTTTCTTCCCTTTTTTGGGCCGTAACCACCATCTCCTCTATCTCTACCGGTCTTTTTACCTCCTCTTTTTCCTCTGCCGGCTCTCTTTTCTCCTCCTCTCTTTGGGCTACAACCATTTCATTTTCCTTCAAAACTACCGTACCCTGACTGGTAATCGTGTAGGTCAGGCCGGTGTTTTTTAGAATCTTTTTGAGGGCCTGGGCAGTGGTATTCTTGC
>DAOURD010000339.1:0-2974 GCA_030625295.1 Desulfobacterales bacterium
TTCCCTGTTGAACAAGGGGCTTCGCCCTAATTTCTGCCAAAGTGTTTGACAACAAGTTGTGGTCTGGGACAGAGTAGAGGCTGTTCCTGAACCATTGAACCCGTGAACGGTTACAACACAACAAACACACTATAATGCCCTCAGGACTCAGACAAGAATTTCGCCTTACCCAGCAGTTGGTCATGACACCCCGGCTTCAGCAGGCTATCAAGTTTCTGCAATTGTGCAGGCTCGAACTGTTGGATGCAATCAATGAGGAAGTGGAGGAAAATCCGCTTCTTGAGGAGGTCCCTGCTGAGGATGACGCTGGTAGTGATGCTGGTGGTGAGCTGACAAGCGCCCCGCCAGAGCCGGTATCCGTAGAGGAAACGGCTCAAGCAGACATCGACTGGTCAAGCTACTTAGGGGAATACAATAGCCCTGGGCACGTCCATTTTGAAGCTGAAAAACGGGAAGCCCCGGAATATGAGAATTTCGTGGCCCGGCGAGAGTCCTTGAACGAACACCTGATGTGGCAACTTTTGCTTTCCGTTCCAAACAGGAGAGAGGAAAGGATTGGCAGTGCGATCATTGGCAACCTCAACAAGGATGGCTATCTTCAGGCTACTGTAGATGAGATTGCGACCCTGGCCGAGGCAGACACATCAGAGGCTGAATCGATTATTCCATATTGATGACGCGCAATAATTGGCACTGAAACATCAATAATTGCAACTACTTGAAAACAAGATGCAGTAGTAAAACAAGATTCAATAACTGTCTATTATTCCCACCACCCCTATTACGGGAAATGCTTACCTGTTGCAGAAATTCATTGTAACGGCAATCCTCCGGGTCATACTTGCAGAGTTTCACAGACAGTTACTTTTTGTTCATTCCAAAATGGCTGACCTATCCTCATATGGAACGTCTTGCAGGCGACTGGCTCAACAAACATCCGGGACTCTCGGGCCAGCCAAATACGCCTTTTTCAACAACACCCGGTTGCCTGTCAGGTAAGACTTTGTTAAAAATGGGGATATTACAGCAGCCCACCCGCTATCAGCAAAGGAGACAGCCTGTAACCTACTGGAATTTTCGCGAACAGTGGAGCCGGCAAGACAGGTTGCGACGGTCGGAAGGCCTGCAAAATCCGGGATTATTAAAAAGATTGACACGGACATGCTATTATATTGTCCTTTGTATGGCATGTGTTAGAATAATGACCAAATACCCAGGGAGGTTGCTTTATTGAATCCCTTTTACAAGAACTTGGCCCTGTGGCTGGTCCTAGGTCTTGTCATGATATTGCTCTTTAGCTTGTTTAGGCAGTCAAGGGTCGATGACAGAGAAATCAGCTATACGCAATTCATGGCCCAGGTGGAAAAGGGGCTGGTGGCAGGTGTGGTCATTCAGGGCCAAGAAATCTCCGGCACCGATGTGAATGGTCTCCGCTTCAAGACCTCTGCTCCTCAGGATGGAGACCTGATCAAGATCCTGAGAAGTCACGGTGTCTCCATTCGAGCCAAACCTCCTGCCGACTCCCCATGGTACATGACCATACTGGTCTCCTGGTTCCCAATGATTCTCCTGATTGCCGTGTGGATCTTCTTTATGCGCCAGATGCAGGCAGGAGGGGGCAAGGCCCTATCTTTCGGGAGGAGTAAGGCCAGGCTTTTTTCGGACCGAAAAAATACCTCCTGAACAACCTTGCCGTGCTTATGGGTGGTCGGGCAGCCGAAGAGCTGGTCCTCAACCAGATCACGACCGGTGCGGGCAACGACATTGAACGGGTCACGGAAACTGCCCGCAAGATGGTCTGCGAGTGGGGCATGAGTGAGGAGCTGGGTCCCTTGACCTTTGGCCAGAAGGAAGAGCAGATCTTCTTGGGAAGAGAGCTTACTCAACGTCGGGATTACAGTGAAGAGACTGCGGTGCTTATCGACAAGGAGGTTACACGGCTCGTTTCAGAGGCGTACAAAAGGGCGAAAAAGATCCTCCAGGAGAATATGGACACGCTCCACGCCCTTGCACAGGCCCTGCTTGAGAGGGAAACCTTGGCAGAAAGCGATATCGACGCTATCATAGAACCAGATGTTCCTGCGGCCAAATTTTAGCCCATTACCACGCATTGAATCGAACATATTATTGGCCGATATTCGTTTTGATTCGGGCAAACCATCTCGGATTTGGAAGTAGCTGAGGAGGTTATGAAATGGCTCGTGTTACCATCGAAGATTGCTTAAGGCAGGTTCAGAATCGCTTCTTGCTCGTTCATGCTGTTGGCAGCCGGGTTCGACAAATGCGGCAAAATGCGCAGTATTTGGGGGGCTCGCCACAGGGTGAAGACATCGTCATAGCGCTCCGTGAAATCGCAGCAGGAAAAATCAATATCAAAGATAAAGAATCTGAGGACCAAGAGGAGAAATGAAGGGGTCCCCATGTCTCATCAAGGCAGAGAAGAGATCTTTCAAGAAATCTACTAAGCAAGGTAGTCTTGGATGGATAGGAGGAAAAGATGATAATGCGGAAAAGCTATTGCCCCAACCTCAATCACGGGCGCAGAAACGCTCCGGTGCGCTTTTGCCCCATGTGTGGCGAGGTGGTGAATGAAAACATCCCCATGAAAAAGTGTACCGAAGAGGAACACGCAAAAAGCCGACGTGAAAGAAACAAGTATTGTTTGGATTGTGGCGAACAGCTTATCCAGGGAATATGAAAGTAATCACGCTCGTGGCCGGGAAGCAAAGCATGGATAAACAATTGGATGGTACATGCGAAGAGTTGGCTTGGATCAAAGATACGAGTTGTGTTCGATCATGATTTAGCAAGCCAAAAATACCGATTACGTGTCAAACAGATGACAACCTATCAGAGTCAATACGTTTTGGTGCTTCTGCAAGAAAAAGGGCGGAACATGTCGGGGGGCATATCCGCCCTAAACAAAGAAGGGAAAGCCAATGGTACAGTGGAAAAAGACAGGTCACAGTTGCCC
>DAOURD010000290.1:0-3458 GCA_030625295.1 Desulfobacterales bacterium
GAAGTTGCAAAAGTCTTTTTAGAGCAAAATAGAAGAGTATTTTTCCGGGAGAACTTGAAAACATCAGATATCAAATATGAAGCCGAGAAACCAAATGGCACTTATGCACGGAAAAGGGACGGGATTTAATAGATTGACATCGCAGGAGTAAAGCCCTCATTGATAGCAATTGGCTATCACCGGTCGTTCAATGACATTGGGTCAACACGGAGCGTACAACAACAAGCCACTTGAAGCTGTTGTTCAAACGGCTGGACTAGGCCCGGATTCAGATCAGGCCCACTGGGCCATAAGCGAAATCAAGTGCTTTCTTGATTCCTACTGGAAATGGGTCCACAGTTTGGTGTTATTCGGTAGTTATGCATTAGAGGCTGCCCTTGAGGCCTTTACCAGGTGGGTCGTGTGGCAGTACTACCGTTGCGCTGTGGATTTGAAGCGGGAGATGAAGGCTGGCCAATCATAACCGGATCATGGCTTTGAGTAAATGACAATGGCGTATTGGCTTTTGGAGTTAAGGCGTAAGCCTTTTATAAAATCCTTACGGATAAACTCCGCCCGAACTTATTGAGAACTTACCTTACCCGGAAGTTATTTATATATTTATGAACGTCCCGCTGTTTTTTAAAAAGTCTCCTGGCCATGATTTTCCACGTTAGGAACGTTGGGGGATTTAGAGCTTTTTTGTCCTGACACGCCTCTTGCGCTGCCGCTTGGATAGGCGGCGTGATGGTCCTTTCTTTTTTGTGGTCGGTGCCCAGCCCACTTCTTCTTCCTCGCCGAAATCCATCAGGTCTAGATCAGGGTGTGTGACCATCTTCATCTTGTTCTCAAACTCTATTGAATCTATGGTTGCCGCCCCGTGTTTGGCAGCAAAACCAGCAATCTCCCTGTCGGAAGTCACCACAACGGCCCGCTCCTGGTCACGGGCTGCCAGTCGCTTGATAACGCTGTCAGCCAGTTGCCCCGGCCGTGAAAACACAACGTCGATTCCCTTACAGCGGGTTCTTCGTTCCATGTGGGTGTCGGCATTTGCCCCGTCAAAGACCACGGTAACCGGGTGATGTTTGACCCTTTTGTAAGAAGCCAGGCACTTGAGCAGGGCTTCCCGGCCTTCCTCCAGACTGCGATGCTCAATGACGCTGAGGGTCGGAGACTGACGGATCAGATTGTAGCCGTCTATGACGATGTGAATGGACATGATAAAATCGCTATGCGATTTTATATGATGCGGCTTCGCCGCTTCAAAAAGAAGATACCTGCAAAATCAATCACGAAGAGGCTTTTAACCTGGCAATCAGCCGCTCCAGGTCCTCATTGCCGTAAAACTCAATTTCAAGCCTTCCCCGATCTCCCCGCCTTATGATACGTACCCTGGTACCAAGGTGCCGGGTCAGATCATCGGCCAGGTTCTCCATGTAAACATCCTCTGATGACCGAACTTTTGCGCTCGAAGCCCTGGGCTTGCGGTCTTTGAGTTTCTTGACCAGGGCCTCAGCGGCCCGGACAGAGAGACTCTTGGAAACTATGCGACGCCAGGCCTCTTTTTGGTGAGCAGGGGTCTCAGCAGCCAGAAGCGCCCTTGCATGGCCCATGCTTAACGTGTTGTTGATGATATCGGCCTGGATCGGCTTGGGCAGATTCCGAAGCCGCAGAAAATTGGCCACAGTAGAGCGATCCTGACCCACGCGTTTGGCTACCGCTTCCTGGGTAAGGCCAAATTCCTTGATCAGGCGATAATAGGCCTCGGCCTTCTCCAAAGGATTCAGGTCTTGCCGTTGGATGTTTTCAACCAAAGCCAGCTCCACCATTTCGGACCCAGAGACATCCTTGACGACCACCGGAACCTGTTTGAGCTTGGCTACGCGGGCTGCCCGCCAGCGGCGCTCTCCAACCACCAATTCATAGCCTGTGGGAACTGTGCGCACAATAAGAGGCTGAATAATACCTTTCTCCTTGATAGAGTCCGATAAGTCCTTTAGCTCCTGTTCGGTGAAACGCCGCCTCGGCTGATACGGATTGGGCCGGATCGAGTCAATATCACAATAAAAGAAAGACCTTGGTTCTAAGTCCGATGTTTCCACGTCAGGTATGAGGGCGTCGAGACCCCGACCCAATGCCTGTTTCTTAGGCATACCGTGTCCTCCCACCATTCATGATTTCTTTGGCCAGGGCCAGATAGCTCTGGGCCCCATGGGATGTGATATCGTAAAGGAGTACGGGCTTCCCAAAACTGGGGGCTTCTCCCAGCCTCACGTTTCGCGGGATACGAGTCTTGAAAACCAGATCCTTAAAGTATTTTTCGGCTTCTTCGGCAACCTGATGCGAAAGGTTGTTTCGCCTGTCGAACATTGTCAGGAGAACCCCTTCAATCACAAGGCCGGGATTCAGATGCCTCTTGATGCGCTTGAAGGTTTGAAGGAGCTGGCTTAGACCTTCCAAGGCATAAAATTCGCACTGTAGGGGAATCAACAAAGTGTGGGCTGCCGTCAGGGCATTTACAGTAAGAAGGCTTAAGGAAGGGGGACAATCAAGCAGCATATAAGCGTATTCGTCAGCAAGGGGTCTTAGGAGGTCCTGGAGGAAGGTTTCGCGGTTTGGCTGTGAAATTAACTCCACCTCAGCCCCGATCAGGTCAATACATGCGGGAAGAACCTTTAGATGAGCCAGGTCCGTATCTACCACAAGGCCTTCAACAGAGTCCTTTTGAATCAAGCCGTGATAGAGATTCTTAGAAACCTCGGCCTTATTTATACCAACGCCAGTAGTCGCGTTTCCCTGGGGATCGCAGTCAACGAGCAGGGTCTTGCGCTCGGCCACAGCAAGGGCAGCACCAAGGTTCACCGCAGTAGTGGTTTTGCCTACACCCCCCTTTTGATTGGCTATGCAAATAATATGACTCACAGAAAGATTTTCTACCATAAAATCGGTCTTTTTCAAAGTCATAACGTAACTTCTCCCCCTCACCCCGCCCTCTCCCCCTGTGGCCTCCGGCTCGTAGAGCCTACGCCTGAAGAGGGGAGAGGGCGGGGTGAGGGGGTCGTCGATGTTTTCCTTGATTTATTCATTGTTCACGATTATGTTATGAAATAAGGTGTACTTAGGGGCTTTATCCCAACTGGAGTGTTGGAGCAATTGGGTACTGGAGTGATGGGTTTAGAGGAACAGAAAAAATAATTTCTACCGCTTTTACCAGCCAGTACTCCAGTACTCCAACACTCCATTACTCCATCTGAATGGCATAAATCAAGCGCCACCCAAAAATGTATAATTTCAAAGTGTTATAGAAACTCCGAGATTTAAATATTCCATGCGCCTCACAAGAATAGCCCTGGTCACGCTTCTCATAATAGCCGTTGCCATGCGAAGTGGCTCTGAAGGCTATCTATTTGCCTCATCTTATATCTACTTGACAACCAAGGAAGAAAAGGAACTGGGCAAGAAACTCATGCTCTATGTCA
>DAOURD010000265.1:0-3661 GCA_030625295.1 Desulfobacterales bacterium
CTTGGCCGCAAAGGGAGCATACTTTTTGCTGGTTGCCCCACCAGCCGAAAAAATGCCGATGTCAATCCCCCTGAATGAGGTCTCGGTCAATTCCTCAACCGGAATCTCCTCAGCCTTAAACCTGAGTTTCCGGCCTGCGGATTTGCTTGTTGCCAGCAATTTCAAATTCTTTACCGGAAAATCCCTCTCTTCCAGGCAGGCTATCATCTGATTTCCCACTGCCCCGGTCGCTCCGGCCACTGCCACATTGAATGAGTTAGCCATTGTTTGTCTCCCCCCTTATGGAATCATGGAGTGTTGGAGTAGTGGAGTACTGGAGTACCAGTACTCCATCACTCCAACACTCCAATTGAGGCGAAGCCCCGCCTGCATCTGGCATCATCCATCTGATTGTTCTATAGATTCCACAATCAAGTCCCCTACCTGAGACGTAGAATATCCCATCTGGCCTGCTGCCACTCCTTTCAGGTCTTGTGCCAGGACCTTTATCACGGCCTTTTCGATCATCTCTGCTGCGTCAGTTTCCCCAAGTGTGTCGAGCATAAGCTGTACGGCCAAGATGGATGCAATGGGGTTAACGATGTTTTGCCCTGCGTATTTTGGTGCCGAACCACCAATAGGTTCAAACATGGAGATCCCTTCGGGGTTAATGTTCGCCCCTGCTGCCATCCCCATTCCACCCTGGAGAATGGCTCCCAGGTCGGTAATAATGTCACCGAACATGTTATCGGTGACAATGACATCAAACCTTTCCGGGTTTTTGATCATCCACATACACAGGGCATCCACATGTGCATAGTCAGTCTCAATATCCGGGTATGCCTGTGCTACTTCCTTGAACGTGCGTTCCCACAGATCAAAGGCATATGTTAAGACATTGGTCTTGCCACACAGGGTCAGCTTCTTAGCCTGATTACGCCGCCTGCACAGATCAAAGGCATACCTGATGCAGCGTTCCACCCCCATTCTGGTATTGATCGATTCCTGGATAGCCACCTCATGGGGCGTGCCACGCCTCAAATATCCCCCTGCTCCTGCATACAGGCCTTCGGTATTTTCCCTGACGACCACAAAGTCAATGTCCTCAGGCCCCTTATCCTTTAAGGGAATCTCCACACCTGGATAGAGCTTTACAGGGCGCAAATTGACGTACTGATCCAGCTCAAACCGAAGCCTTAAGAGAATCCCTTTTTCCAGCACACCGGGCAGCACATCAGGATGACCTATTGCACCAAGATAGATTGCCTGGCATCTCTTTATCGACTCAAACACCTCATCGGGAAGCGCTTTTCCCGTCTTCTTGTAGAGTTCGCCACCCAGATCATAACGATGAAAAGAAAGCTGAAAGCCGTATTTGCCCGAGACTGCATCAAGGACCTTCAGTCCCTCGGCGATTACCTCCGGGCCTGTGCCGTCGCCCGGAATCACGGCTATATTGTATTTCCTTTGTGTCATGGCTACCCATTCACGGTTTCTTTGGTCTTCTTCTAAAGTCTGTCATCCCTGGCCCAGAACAAACGGGCGGGATAAACCCGCCCCCTACCTGCCCGCCATCGCGAGCGCTCAGGCGAGGCGGGCGGGCGTAGGGTCGGCTTTATGCCGACCGCTCACGCATGTCGTGCCAGGGTGGGCAATCAGTAGCAAAATGGAGTAACGGTTACGTTCACAGCCTCCTTTTGTTCAGTACATAGGCCATGAGCCCGCCAGCCTCAATAAGCTCCTGCATGAACGGCGGTACCGGGTTTGCAAGAAATCGCTTTCCATTTGTGTGGTCCGTAATCTCGCCTGTATCCTGGTTGACCGAAACCCGGTCCCCCTCCTGGATTCCTTGGAAGACCCCCGGGCATTCAAAAATCGCAAGGCCCATGTTAAAGGCATTTCTGAAAAATATGCGGGCAAAGCCTTCTGCTATCACACATGATATACCAGCCCCTTTTATGGCCATAGGGGCATGCTCACGCGACGAGCCACAACCGAAGTTTTTTCCTGCTACTATTATATCTCCCGGCCCGACCTTTTCAGCAAACGTGGCATCTACCCCTTCCATGCAATGCTTGCCCAGTTCGCTCATGTCTGTCGTAACCAGATAAATGGCAGGGATAATCACATCCGTATCTATGTTGTCGCCAAACTTCCAGACTCTTCCTTCTATTTTCATTCCTTCCTCATTACAAAGCATGGAGTGATGGAGTGTTGGAGTACTGGAGTACTGGGGAGTAAGAGCGGGAAAAACATTTTCCGTAATAATCCAGCCCGTATTGTCATTTCGAACGAATGTGAGAAATCTTGTTCGGAGGGTACCTGCCCGCCGCCCGCCTGCCATCGCCAGGTACAGCGGTCAGCTTCAATGCCGGCATGCGTCGCAATGGCGGGCAGGTTACCAGAAATACCGGCACATAAGCTGAATGATGTCTCAGGCGTCGGCAGGCGGGTACAGTTCCAAGCCAAAAGATTTCTCCCTTTGGTCGAAATGACAGAAAAAGCAATGGGTGCTGAACTATTACATTTTTCTATTCCTCTAAATCCATCACTCCAGTACTCCCTCACTCCAGTACTCCAATTCGACCGGAGTCCCTATGTTCCATTGAAATGATTTGCGACCAAAATCCCCGCTCCGCATTCCTACAACTCATCCGGTCCACCAATCCGTCCTAATACAGCGGATGCGGCTGCTACAGCAGGGTTGGCAAGATAGACCTCGCTTGAGGGGTGCCCCATGCGGCCCACAAAGTTGCGGTTGGTGGTAGATACGGCCCGCTCCCCTGGCCCCAGGATTCCCATAAAGCCTCCCAGGCAGGGGCCACAGGTGGGTGGACTCACAATTCCCCTGGCTGCCAGAAAAATCTCTAATAGGCCCTCGGCCATGGCCTGGCGGTAAACGGTGGGAGTAGCAGGCACGATAATGAGCCGCACATTCTTGTCAATGGTCCGGCCATTTAGGACACGGGCTGCCAGGCGAAGGTCCTCAATACGCCCGTTGGTACAAGATCCGATCACGGCCTGATCAATGGGGATCGTGCCTACCGCTGAGATACCCCGGGTATTCTCGGGAAGGTAGGGGAAGGCGACCTGTGGTTCGATATTAGAAACATCATACGTCCTTACCTCTGCATAGGTAGCATCCGGATCACTCGTGTAGCATTCAAAGGGGCGTTTTGCTCTCGGCCTTATGTAGTCAAGTGTCGCTTCATCCGGGGAAATGATTCCGCTCTTGGCGCCTGCCTCAATCGCCATGTTGGCCATAGTCATTCGATCTGCCACCGGCAATGCCTTGATCACATCGCCCGTAAATTCCATGGCCTTATACGTGGCGCCATCGACTCCGATGTCGCCAATCGTGTAAAGGATCAGGTCCTTTCCGGTCACCCATTCCCTGAGCTGGCCATCATATATGAGCTTGATCGATTCGGGAACCTTAAACCAGACCTCACCCGTAATCATGGCCGCCGCAATGTCCGTGCTCCCAACCCCTGTCGCAAAGGCTCCCACGGCCCCATACGTGCACGTATGACTGTCGGCACCAATCACCACATCCCCAGGCAGTACCAGGCCCTGTTCTGGCAGGAGTACATGCTCGATCCCCATTTCACCAAGTTCAAAAAAATACTTGATATGATATTTTCTGGCAAAAGTGCGCATGGCCTGCACCTGAATAGCAGAC
>DAOURD010000035.1:0-7793 GCA_030625295.1 Desulfobacterales bacterium
AGTTCACCGCAAAGAGTGCGAAGTTTCAAAGTTTACCAGTCGATATCCAGAATCGATCGTGTACCTTGTTCTTTCTCCTTTGCTGAGGATGTTGCGCCAACTCCCGGATTTCATCGATAGATTCTTCCAATCGGCCCCAATCAATATGGGCAGAACTTAGTTCGCTTCGCTCACAATTGGAATACTGGAATATTGGAATGGTGGAATGGTGGGTTTAAGAGGATTTTTGTCTTTTTTTCTCTTACATCATTCCAATATTCCATCATTCCAGTATTCCCTGATCGAATTTGCAATAGCGCCAATAAATATCTATAACTTCAATAGGTTGTAGAAATTCCGAGACGTTTAAGTTACGTGAACAATTCCTTAAACGACAAAAATATCCGGCTTGCCCAATAATAAGGGAGCCGGATATTTTTTTTGGGCTTTTCCCTTATCTTGTGGTAATAACCTGTTGTTGTTTGTATAATCACATTCAATATAATGTGCAAGTGTTACATCCCCCATACCCCTCGCCCTTCAATGGGGGAGGGCTGGGGCGGAGGTGACCAATCCGGAGCATTTCCATGCTGTTTAGAACGATTACCAAAGAAAACTTCAAAAAGATGGTCGAGGGCCTCATGGAGGAAAATGAGGTCATCGGTCCGAAATCAAGAGATCGGGACAAGGAAGGGAACAAGATTTACAGGTTCTTGAAGCTCAATTCCTTTGATGAGCTTGAGATGGACTATACCCGATCCTATTCCTCGCCCAAGAACTATTTTTTGCCGTTCAAGGAAGACCTCGCTACCTATCGCTTGGAGGACAAGGGTTGGGATCAAAAGATCCATTATACGATCCACCCAAGGATAATCATCGGAATGCGGGCGTGCGATATCAACGCCCTCTTGAAACTTGATCAGGTGATGTTAAAGAGTGCCTACCCTAACCCGTACTATTTTGCGCGAAGGCGAAATACCTTGATCATAGGACTAGATCACGAGCCTCTGGAAGATTGTTTTTGTCGGTCGATGAATACTGACACGGCCTTTCATGGTTTTGATCTATTTTTAACCGACATCGGGGATAGATATTTTGCAGCGATCAATTCCGATACTGCTTACATCGTCTTGAACCGATTCAATGCGCGGGAGGTCACAGAAGAAGACCAACTCCGTTACAAGAGAGTAAAGAAGCAGATTGAGTCAAAGTTCAAAACGCAGGTTGACATAACAATCTTACCCGAATTGATGGACCTGGAATTTGAGTCAGAAGTCTGGAAAAAGTGGGGGGATAAATGCCTGAGCTGCGGTAGTTGTGCCATGGTATGTCCCACCTGCTATTGCTATGGTGTAGAAGAGGACATCGATCTGAGTTTTACCAAGGCTACGAAGAGAAGGTTTTTGTACTCTTGTAATCTTATTGATTTTGCTGTCGTGGCCGGGGGATACAATTTTCGCCCGGATGCACATATTCGATTGAAGTATCGATATTATCATCAGTTTAGGGGATTTGAGGAAGCCTTTAATCAATCACTATGTGTGGGATGCAACCGGTGCGGCAAGGCGTGTCCGGCAGGGATCAGTCCCAAAGCGGTGATTGATGATTTAATCAAGACGGAGAAAGAATGAGTCTGAAGATTCCGCAACACGACATAAACCTGGAGCCTTTCATGTCGAGGTCTCCGGATTTTAACCGGAAATCTATCCTGATGCAGACAGAAAAAAGCTTCAAGTCCGAGATCTTCAATATTATCCCATTGACAGCTCTGGAGAAACTCTTTCACATAAGGATATTAGACTCCTACGAAAGAGAAAAATTTACCTTTCTCCCGGGCCAATTCGTGATGCTGGAACTACCTGGGTGCGGGGAGGTCCCTATATCGATTTCAAGCTCCATCTCGAACAAGGAGTTTATTGAACTCTGTATACGAAAGGTTGGCAAGGTTACGGGGATGCTCCACCGGTTAGAGCCCGGCGCGATCGTTGGGATCAGAGGACCCTTTGGGACCCACTTCCCCATGCAAAAGATGGTAGGATGCAACATTCTTTTGATAGCTGGAGGGTTGGGTATCGTCCCACTTCGTCCCACCATATACTGGGCAAACGAGCATCGGTCCGATTACAAGGATATTACAATCCTGTATGGTGCCAAAGAGCCAGGGCAGATTTTGTTCGATTACCAATTTGAAGAATGGCACAAGATTTTTGACTTGAAAATCCTGACAATCGTCCAGAACCGTGGTGAGAATTGGAAGGGGAGGGTGGGGCTGATCACTGATTTGTTTGATGAGGTCCCCATTGATCCGGACAACACCTTTGCGATTGTATGTGGACCTCCGGTGATGTTTAAATTCGTGTTTGCCCACCTCATTAATGTAGGGATTCCCCGACAGCGGATGTTTCTATCCTTAGAGCGAAGGATGCATTGCGGCATGGGAAAGTGCTGCCGCTGCAATGTTGGTTCGACATTCACATGTCTGGATGGGCCGGTATTTGATTACTGGACAGTGATGAATCTTAAGGAAGCGATATAAGGTTTTATCCTGGGTTGAGCGGTTCAGCGTTCAAGGTTCCGGGTTGAAACGCCCTAACTGGCTGCCAGCAAAAGGAAAACACATTGATAGGTGCAAATGTTATGTTTCACCCAATGGGTGAAAGAGGCGAATCTGAATCATGCCTCAAGCGCCATGAATAAAGTTAAGGATATCAGTCGACTATAACCTTTGAACCTTGAACCCTGAACCTTGAACCGCTCACTTTAGGTTTATGGAAAAGGATTATGAAATATCTAGGGATTACACTTGAAAGGCCGAAGATTGGGGTATTTGACTTTACCGGCTGCGAGGGATGCCAGCTCCAGATAGCGAATAAGGAAGAGACACTAACGGACCTGTTTGGCCTGGTAGAGGTAGTAAACTTTCGGGAGATCTCTTCTGAGAGACGCAACGATTATGAGGTTGCCTTTGTTGAGGGGAGCATTACTACTGACAACGAAGCGGCGAGGCTTAAGAAGATTCGTATACAGGCCAAGATCCTTGTAGCAATGGGGGCGTGTGCGTGCCTGGGTGGTGTGAACAACCTGAGGAGCCGTTTTCCTTTGCCGGATGTGGTAAAAGAGGTCTATGGAGGACATCCTGTAGATACCGGGCCGGTCAGGAAGGTGACAGAAGTGGTCCCTGTGGATATAGAGCTGCCGGGGTGTCCCATTTCAAAGCCTGAATTTGAGTGGTTAGTGCGCCATCTGGTACTCGGAATAGAACCACAATTTCCCAAATACCCGGTTTGCGTTGAATGTAAACAGTGGCTCAATTCCTGTGTACTTGATATGGGGATGATGTGCCTGGGGCCTATCACACGCGCTGGCTGTAATGCTGTCTGTCCTCGAAACAGGTTTGGTTGTTGGGGCTGCCGGGGTCCTTCGGACGAGGCGAATTTTGAGTCGCTTATGGAAATACTCAGGGAAAGAGGGTTTTCAGAGGAACATATTAGTGAGCGGATCAACTTCTTTAATGCGTTTAGCGGACTTTTGCAATGAATGTTAAGATAGGAAGGCCGATCAACATAGAGATTGATCATCTGAGCCGGGTGGAGGGGCATGGGGATATCAGGATACGGATCGAGAACGGAAAGCTGGTTGAATGTACCTGGAAGGTAGTAGAGACCCCCAGATTTTTTGAGGTTATGTTCAAAGGGCTTTCTATTGAAATGGCGCCGCTCCTTGCGGCCCGGATCTGTGGCATATGTTCCATTTCACACGCCCTGGCCAGTGCCCGGGCCATAGAGCGTGCCTTGAAGATTGAGGTTCCGGAACCGGCGCAAAAGGTAAGGCTCCTTGCCAAGCATGCCGAAACCCTGCAAAGTCATACCCTTCACCTATTTTTTTTGGTGGCACCCGATTTCCTTAATGTAGATAGTGTCATTCCGCTTATGCAAACGCATCCGCAGGTGGTAGAGACCGCAGTCCGGATCAAGGGATTCGCCAACAGGGCATCTGATCTCTTCGCAGGGAGAACCACGCATCCAATGGTCATAAAGGTCGGCGGCTCGACACAGGTTCCGCGCAAAAGACAGTTAAGTGAATTGGTCAAAGACCTTGATGCAACTATTCCGTACTTGTGGGAAGCTCTTGATCTTTTCAAGAGCTTTAAAATGCCTGATTTTGTAAGAGAGACAGAATTTGTCTCGCTCAGGGGCACTGAAGAATATCCGTTCATCGGAGGGAATCTTGTTTCAAGTGATGGTATCTGCAAAAAGGAAGACGAATATCGTGCCATGACTAACGAGTATGTCGTTGATTTTTCTACCTCTAAATTCAGCAGGCTGAGCCGGGAATCTTTTGCTGTCGGAGCCTTGGCAAGGTTTAACAACAACTATGATCTGTTGCACCCCAAGGCAAAAGAGACGGCTGAGGAACTGAATTTAAGATTGGGAGAGCATAATCCCTTCTTTTATAACCTGGCACAACTGGTGGAGTGCTTTCATGTTATGTATGAGTCAAAAGAGATAATCCTAAGGTTGATCGACTCAGATATCTCTGAATTTGCAAGCCACTATAGGGTAAAGGGATGTGAGGGGGTGGGGGCTATTGAGGCGCCCCGGGGGATACTTTACCATTACTACCGGATAGGTGAAGATGGGAAGATTGAAAAGTCGGACTGCGTAATTCCTACCAGTCAGAACCACGTCAATATTTATTATGACCTCCATAAGCTGGTAGAGGAGTTAATAGGACAGGGGAAAGGGGAAGAAGAGATCAGGAACCTTTCTCAGATGCTGGTCAGGGCTTATGACCCGTGTATTTCCTGTTCGGTCCATTGAACTGTTACCTGTTTTCCATCAGGCACAAGCCTTCCGCGGGCAGGATAACCTTGAACTACAATATGTTGCGGCACTTTTTCTCTTGACACACAACTCAATTACGGCTATACTCGGCCCACAAAAAAAGCGAGTTCTTATCCCCCAAAAGCGAGTTCTTATCCACTATCCACAGTAAAGGAGGAAGTAACCAATGAAAGACAACCGAAAGAAAATATTATTGGCTGTTGATGGGTCCGACCAGGCCTTTGAGGCGGTACGGTATGTCAGCCAAGTTCTACCGCACCAACGAACGAAAGTCGTTCTTTTCCATGTTAAGCTCGAAGCTCCTGAATCGTTTTTGGATTTGGGAAAGACAAAAGAGTTTGGGCTCAAGGTGCTTTCAGTAAGAGCGTGGATGGGAGGGCAAGAAAGCGTCATGAAAAAATTTCTTGACAAAGCGCAAAAAACGCTTGTCAATGCTGGTTTTCCCAGTGACGCGGTTACGGTTAAGGCCCAATCGAAGAAGGTAGGCATTGTCAGAGATATTCTACGGGAGTCACAGAAGGGCTTTGGCGCTGTTGTGGTGGGGCGCACTGGAACCAGCGGGGTGAAGGACATCATAATGGGAAGCGTGGCCAATAAATTGATCGGAAAGCTGCATCACCTGCCCGTTGTTGTTGTTGAGGGAAGTCCTTCGCCCAAAAAAATCCTGGTGGCTTTTGACGGTTCTGAAGGGGCGGTGATGGCCGTAGATTGCGCTGGCTCACTGTTAGTTGATCCTGACTGCGAAGTAGCGCTCCGCCATATCATCAGAGCTCTTGACATTCCAAAGACAGGGCCAGACGAGCTCTTTCCTCCGAAAGACGAAGCAGAATGGCTGGAAACCATGAAGAGAGAAATTGATCCAGCCATGGAAGAAGCCAAAGATCGACTGATCAACGCGGGCTTTACCTCAAGCCGTGTTACCACCAAAATCATTTCCGGCAAAAGGAGCCGGGCCAAGGCGATTGTAGAGGAAGCCAGGGATGGTGGCTACGGCACCATTGTCATGGGCAGGCGGGGCCTTAGCGTTGTCCAGGAATTTGTCATGGGCCGTGTCACCAATAAGGTTCTTCATATGGCCGATAACATGGCAGTGTGGATTGTGAGTTGAAGGCGGCCTATGCCTATTACCTACCGGCCCGTTAGTTTTTCAATCCTTTTTTCAACAGGCGGGTGGGTGCTGAAAAGGTTCATGAGGCTTTTTCCGGACAAGGGGTTCATGATAAACATGTGGGCTGTGGCCGGCTCGGCCTTCATGGGTATCTGTTGTGAGGCCGAAGAGATCTTTTGCAGGGCGCTGGCCAGGCCATAGGGGCTACCCGCAAAAGAGGCGCCTGCTGCATCGGCTGCATATTCTCTGGACCGGGATATGGCCATCTGGATCACCATGGCCGCAATAGGCGCAATGATAGACATGGCAATAAGGCCGATCATGCCGCCGCCATCGTCATCGTCCTGACTCCCAAAGCCACCAAACAGGGCGGCCCACCTGGCCATGCTGGCGACCATCATGATGGCGCCGGCCAGGGTAGCCGCAATGGAGCCGATTAGGATATCCCGATGCTTCACATGGGCCAACTCGTGGGCGAGTACACCCTTGAGCTCATTCTCGTCCAATAGCCTAAGAATCCCCTGAGTGACCGCGACTACCGCGTGCTGTGGATTGCGGCCTGTGGCAAAGGCGTTTGGGGATTCAGAGGGCATGATGCAAACCTTTGGCATGGGGAGGCCCGCCTGCTGGGACAGTTGTCTGACAATACGGTGCAAGTCCGGGGCCTCAGCCTCAGAAACCGGTTTGGCCCTGTAAATTCTCAACACAATCTTGTCCGAAAACCAGTAGCTGCCAAAGTTCATGATTATCGCAAAGAAAAACGCGATAATCATTCCCATCTGACCCCCCAATAAACGGCCGATAACCATAACAAGGGCGGTTAATGCCCCTAAAAGGATTCCGGTTCTTATCGAATTTCCCATAATTCCTCCTACTCGATTTTGAATCTTGTAACACCTCAATAAGTTGTCATATTGACTCCTGGATTCCCGCCTTCGCGGGAATGACAATTGTATCTAATTGGCTGTCATTCCCGCGAAGGCGGGAATCCAGAAAATTAGCGGCCCAAAGCGTTCAATTTATTCAGCAACGAGCAACCAATATATAGTATTCAGCAACCAGCATCAAGTGTCAAGCATCAAGTATCCGACTCTGAGCGGCGTAGCCGCGTTATATAAAATCCCGCAGGGATTTTATCACTTGAAAACGATTTTTCCTTCGTTCACATCAGCCAGGATGTGAGCCCCTTCACTGAGATTCCCCTGGAGCATTTCCATGGCCAACGAGTTTTCAATATGCTTCTGGATGGCCCGCTTCAAGGGACGTGCCCCGTACGTTGGATCAAAACCTTCTCGGGCCAAGAGCGCCTTAGCTGCATCCGAAAGTTCAAGCGTCATGTGTTGGTCTTCGAGCCGTTTCTGCAGGCTCTTGAGCTGAATATCCACAATGCCGCTGAGCTGCTCAGGTGTCAGGTTGTGAAAGATGATAATATCATCGATCCGGTTTAGGAACTCTGGCTTAAAACTGGCGTGCAAGGCCTCCATGACACGCTTTTCCATCTCGTCCCGCTGGTTTGCACCCAGCTCTTGAATCCAACCGCTTCCCACATTGGAAGTCATGATAATAATTGTGTTCTTAAAATCAACTGTTCGACCATGACCGTCGGTCATGCGCCCATCATCCAGGATCTGCAAAAGCGCGTTAAAGACCTCGGGATGGGCCTTTTCGATCTCGTCAAAGAGCACCACCGAATAGGGCCGGCGCCTGACAGATTCGGTCAGATAGCCGCCCTCTTCATAGCCCACATATCCGGGAGGTGCGCCAATCAATCTTGAGACCGAATGTCTTTCCATATATTCAGACATATCAATGCGGACCATGGCCTGCTCGTCGTCAAAGATAAACTCTGCCAGGGCCTTGGC
>DAOURD010000088.1:0-5882 GCA_030625295.1 Desulfobacterales bacterium
TTGCTGGGTTTTGAACGCACCATTAGAAAAACTCGATCGACTCCGGTTTTCCAGCCAGGCGATTGACGAAAGCCTACGAATGCTTGAAGCCTTTGTACCGTACTATCTCGGGAAAGAAACAAAAAGCTTGAGGTTCTTGAAGCAGCTCGATTCCAGATTGCACGACCGCTTTACAAACTGAGCTTTTCAGTGTATCCATGGCAGAAAGGAAAGTGCCAAATTAGGGATAGACGAACATGCTTACCTTCCAGAAGCTTATCCTGACCCTGGAGAATTTTTGGGCACGGCAAGATTGCATCTTGCAGCAACCCTATGATATCGAAGTCGGGGCTGGCACCTTTCATCCAGACACCCTTTTGAGAGTGCTCGGTCCTGAACCATGGCGGGTGGCCTATGTGGAGCCTTCTCGTCGTCCCACCGATGGCCGTTACGGGGAAAACCCCAATCGGCTTCAACACTACTACCAGTATCAGGTCATCCTGAAGCCTTCTCCTCTTGACGTCCAGGAGACATATTTAAGAAGCCTCAAGGCCCTCGGGATCGACCTCCTGGCCCACGACATCCGCTTTGTGGAAGATGACTGGGAATCCCCAACCCTTGGGGCTTCCGGGCTCGGGTGGGAAGTATGGCTTGATGGAATGGAGATCACCCAATTTACCTATTTTCAACAGGCAGCAAGCATCGAACTCGATCCCGTCTCGGTTGAAATCACATACGGCCTGGAAAGGATTGCCATGTATCTCCAGGGTGTGGATAATGTTTTCAAGCTAAAATGGAACGATTCCATCACCTACGGAGACTTGCACCATCAGACCGAAGTGGAACAATCGACCTACAATTTTGAACAGGCCGATGTCAAGATGCTGCTTGCCCTGTTTGACATGTATGAAGCCGAATGCCAGCGGGTCGTCGAAGCTTCCCTGGTACTTCCGGCTTACGAATATTGCCTGAAGTGTTCCCACACCTTTAACCTGCTCGATGCCCGTGGTGCCATTAGTGTGACAGAGAGGACCGGCTATATTGCCCGCGTAAGGAACCTGGCCCGCGCCTGCGGCGAGGCATATCTCGAACAAAGAAGAGCCATGGGATTTCCGTTGGTAAAAGACACAAAGTGATGAGACCTGGCAAGGAGATGATCCATACACAAACGCCATAGCTGGTGTGTTGCGTTAGCCGTTCTATCCCCAAACCACCCAGAATCAAAATAGGCATGTGGCTTCAGCGAGACTGAAAAGGCTATACCAAGCCCGGTGGAATTTTCATTGACGTATAACCATAGGTGGGCTAAGCTAAAAAAAATCGGTCCAATTGCCGCCTTCCCACAGATCCTTTATTATGTGAAGGAACCGGATCGAGTACGGAAATCAGGATCCGTATTTTGGAACCCCACTTCAATTCCGTCTTTTGCCTTAGCGATGCGATTCTTGTGGCCCTTTCCAAAGTAACGCCTGAATAGCTGTACGAAAGAAGTAACGCCTGAATAGCTGTACGAAAGAAAAAAGAAGGGGGGATAAGCGCTATGGCAGAAGGAATCGTGAAGTGGTTCAGTGACCAAAAGGGCTATGGCTTTATTGAGCGGGATGGCGATAAGGACGTATTTGTTCATCACTCCGCCATTAGTGGGTCTGGTTTCAAGACACTTGCTGAAGGCGACCGGGTGACTTTTGACGTAGAACAGGGTGCCAAGGGACCTGTGGCTAAGAACGTCATTAAGCTGTAGACCGTAACTGTTCAATCATCAAGGGCATCTCGTCGAGTTATGATGGGGTGCCTTTTTTTGCGTGCATCTCTCGGTAAAATCCTGAGAATTTGAAAGGAGAGAAGAATGGCACACGCAAAAAATGGCGACACCGTTAAGGTTCACTACACAGCCCGACGGAGGCCCAGAGTCAATGAGTGGCGGTTAGGTGAACTGACACCACGGGTTAAGGGGTTCGGAACCAGATACGAAAGATTCACAGCATTTCATAAAACATGGGAAAGGGGAAAGTTTAAATGCAGGTAAAGAGTAACATATGGTTATGGTTGTTGTTGTTCCTTGCTGGAGGGGTTGTTCATGTTCCAGCATGGGCAGGAGAAAAGAACCCTTCACAAGATAAACTGGCCGTGGTTAACGGATCAGTGATCACTCAAGCCGAGGTTGAAAGGGAGATGGCTGGAGCACAGCGACGGCTTTCTAGCATGGGAAAGCCTTTGGACGGCTCCCAGTTACTGGCAATCAAGAAGGAAGCGATTGAAAGACTTATCGAGCGTGAGTTGCTCTATCAGGAAAGCCAAAAGAAGGGAATCAAGGTTAACGAGACGGCAGTGAAGGAACAGTTGGAGACACTGAAGAAACGATTCCCCAGTGAGGCTGAATTCAAGAATGCATTGAGTGAGATGAATCTGTCTGAAGCCAACGTGAAATCTGAGTTCATGCGGGGGATGGCCATTCAAAGATTCATCGATAAGGAATTTGTTCAGAAAGTTACGGTTTCCGACAAGGGAATTAAAGCCTACTATGATAGTAACCTGGATTTTTTCAAACAACCTGAGCAGGTCCGGGCCAGCCACATTTTAGTCAGCGTTGATCCCAAAGGGGACGCATCGCAGAAAGCTGAAGCACGCAAGAAAATTGAAAAGATCCAGCAGAAGCTGCACAAAGGTGAAGACTTTGCTGCTCTTGCCAAGGAGTTTTCCCAATGCCCCAGCAGTGCCAAAGGTGGAGACCTGGGCTACTTTAAGCGGGGCCAAATGGTGAAGCCTTTTGAAGAAGCGGCTTTTGCTTTGAAACCGGGTGAAGCGAGCGACATCGTGGAGACCAGATTCGGATACCACTTGATTAAGGTCGTGGACAAAAAACCTAAAAGTACGATCGCTTACGAGGACGTGAAAGATAAGCTAGGGCAATATCTAAAGCAGGAGGAAGTAAAGAAAGAAGTCAGTCTGTATGTTGAAGAACTGAAACAAAAAGCAAAAATAGAGAGATTTCTTATTGATGTCCTATCCAGTTTAAGATAGGTGACGGTCGCCCCATACGAGGCTTTGAACAAGCAGTAGTCGGAATGAGTCCGGGCGAATCGAAATCCACGACAATCCCACCGGAAAAGGCATATGGACCGCGCCATGAGCAAATGGTCCAGGTAATTGATCGAAAACAAGTGCCACCGGACTTGAAACTAGAGGTTGGTCAGCAATTGGAAGTCCGTCGACCAGAGGGTCAAACTATCTTGGTCACCGTCATAGATGTTTCAGAAAGAAGACTAAAAAGCAAGGATAAATAGGATGTCAAAGACGTTACTAGTAGAAATTGTAACAGAAGAAATACCCGCAGGATATATTGCACCGGCCCTTGAGACAATGGCTACCCTCATGGGCCAGAAACTATCACAGGCCCGCATCGAATCCGCCGAAGGCAAAGAGACCTTTGGAACCCCGAGGCGTCTGGCCCTTATGGTTCGGGATGTGGCTGAACGGCAAGCATCTGTGACAAAAGAAGTTGTGGGTCCACCAAAAGCAGTGGCCTTTGACACTGAAGGACGGCCCACGAAGGCGGCCGAAGGCTTTGCAAAGAGCCAAGGTGTTTCAGTGAAGCGCCTGGCTATCAAGACAACAGCCAGAGGGGATTATGTGTGTGTCAAAAAGACTGAGCGTGGACTGGCCTCATGGAGACTCCTGAAAAGCATCATCCCCGAGGTCATTGCCACCATCCCCTTCCCCAAATCAATGCGGTGGTCCAATCTCGACCTGACTTTTGCCAGGCCTATTCATTCGATCCTGGCTCTTTTCGGAGACCGGATTATCCCTTTCAAGCTGGAAAACATCAGGAGCGGCCGGCGCACTGTTGGCCATCGCTTCATGCATCCGAGGTCCATTGCCATTTCCGATTTTTCCGAATACGTGGATGTCCTCCGATCAGCCTGTGTGGTGGTGGATATTGCAGAGCGTAAGAACATAATCCGTGAAGAAATAGCCAAAGCCGCACGCAAGCTTGGTGGTGAGGTGATCTCTGATGATGATCTGCTTGATATCGTCACCAATCTGGTGGAGTACCCGGCGGTGTCTGCCGGAAGCTTTGATGAGGCTTTTCTCAAGCTTCCCCGTGAAGTCCTGATCACTGCCATGCGGGAGCATCAAAAGTATTTCGCCGTGGTGAGTTCAGATCATCAATTGTTGTCCTGTTTTATTGCGGTGAACAACACACCCGTCGAAGATATAGCCGTGGTCACCTCCGGACACGAGCGGGTCATTCGGGCCAGGCTTGAGGATGCCCGCTTCTTTTTTGAAACCGACGCAAAGACTTCCCCCCATGAAATGGTTGGGCGGCTAAAGGGTGTGCTGTTTCAGGCCAAACTTGGCACCGTGTTTGAGAAGGTATGTCGCGTCCAGAAGCTGGCCGAGCACCTTGCCGAATTGACAACCCCTGGACTCAAACCCACAGTATCGCGGGCAGCATGGTTGTGCAAATCCGACCTGACCACCCAAATGGTCAATGAGTTTCCAAAGCTCCAGGGGGTGATGGGCCGCATTTATGCGGCTCGGGCAGGGGAACCCGAGGCGGTTGCCCGGGCCATTGAGGAGCACTATCTGCCGGCCTATGCTGGAGGCCCACTCCCTGAAAACCCGGCAGGTGCACTCCTTAGCATCGCTGACAAGTTAGATACGATCTGCGGCTGCTTTGGAATCGGTCTCATCCCGAGCGGCACCTCCGATCCTTACGCCCTCAGACGCCAGGCCGTGGGAATTATCCAGACCATGCTGGCCCGGGCCTTTCGCTCTTCGATAAGAGGACTGATTCAAAAAAGCCTTGGGCTTTTGCACGACAAGATATCCGGAGACACGGACCAAACCGCCCAAGATGTCCTCACCTTCTTCCGGCACCGGATGGAACACCTTTTGGCTGAACAGGGATTTGCCAAGGATCTCATCTCCGCCGTGACCAGCGCTTCAATGGATAACATCCCGGCTGTCCTGAAGCGCACGGAGGCCCTGGAAACCCTCAAAGCCAAGCCGGATTTCGAGCCCCTGGCCATAGCCTTCAGGCGGGTGGTCAACATTATCAAACAGGCCAGGCAACGGGGGGAGATTCCTGCAAGTGCGGCTCAGGGTCAGGCAAAAACAGACCCTGGCCTGTTTCAGGAACCGTGCGAGCAAGCCCTTTATGACACCTTGCAAAGGGTGAAGCAGGAGATATCCGAAGATCTGAAAAGGGCAGCCTTTGACCGTGCCCTGCTGACGGTTGCGACCCTGAAAGGGCCAGTGGATACCTTTTTTGACGGGGTTATGGTCTTAACCGAGAATGAGCGTTTAAAACAAAACCGCCTGGCTCTCCTTGGAGAGATCGCCGAAGTCTTTTCCATCTTTGCCGATTTTTCCAAGATTTCTACGTGATTCGATTGTTGATTGTTGATTGTTGATTGTTGATTGTCGATTTGTTTTATTCAATCATCAATTATCAATCATCAATCCAAAGATTCACGATCTTTTCAGCGACGTCAGCAAAAGCCCTACGATCGTCTTGGCATCCTGGATCTCACCCTTTGTGATCATTTCAAGGGCGGTGTCAAAGGGTGTAGGTCGGGCCTGCAAGACCTCGTCATCCTCAAGCTTCTGCTCGACCGATCTCAATCCGGTGGCCAGAAAAATGTGGATATGTTCATCCGTGTATCCGGGGGCAGGCAGAATTTCTGCAAGTTTGTCAAAGCCTGATGCTTCATAGCCTGTTTCTTCCACTAATTCTCGTCGAGCACACTCAACAGGGACTTCATCCGGCTCCAGGGTTCCGGCCGGTATCTCCCAGAGGAATTCACCCACGGCATGGCGGTATTGCCTGATCAAAACAACCTTTCCATCGTCAAGCAGCGGCACCATAGCCGCAGCACCGGGATGGCGAACGATTTCCC
>DAOURD010000158.1:0-4698 GCA_030625295.1 Desulfobacterales bacterium
ATAATAGCATCTGCTTCTTCGGGTAGCTCTTGTAACAGGATATCCGGGGGGCTCTCTATGCGGACGCCCGGGGGTACCACCGCGCTGCTTAGGTGCGGCTCCGCCGCGACGGCGGCAGATTCAGATTCCTGCTCATCCATATCATTTGGGCCCTGAGCAATGCTGAGGCCCGCAATCCCTATAATGGCAAAAACCAGGCCAACGACAAAAAACAATGTGACAAAATGCTTTGCTTTCATAGCTCACTCCTTTATTGTGTGTTTATGGTAAATTATGATTAACCTCGCATAAGCCTTAAACGGGGGCAACGACACTGTATTATTTGCCCCTTTCCAATCGTTTAAATTACCCTGTAACTGGGGATCATCGGATTTGCCCCTGTTGCAGAATCCTTCATCTTATAACCTAACGAGAAAGATCAGTAGTCACCAATGCCACATCGTTTTTCAGTTTCAACTCTCTTTCGAGCTCACTCATCTTCCTGGAGAGTTCGGCTATGGTCTTCTGCTGGTCCTGGACCACCTTGGTCAGAATTGCCACCACATCCATCGGACTCATCCCTTTTTTGTCCTTCGTGGCGACAAGTTCCGGAACATCTTCTCCAATAAAACCCAGATGTTGTTCATCTGAGCTACCCTTGTAATTGAATTTGACAGGATTGAGGCCTTTCAAAGTGTCCACAGCCTCATCAGTTGTGAGGTCCTTGATATCTTTCTTGTATTCCCTGCTGGATGCATTGGTCCAAACACCGCCCGTCGAGCAATAGGCGCCGCTGGCCATGTGTAAAGGATAACTCGGACTACGTCCAAAGCCAACATAGCCCGCTTCACTTACGTAAAATGACGAACCTGGTGCCCCTATATTAATAAAGATCGGCGATGCTTCATAGGCGCCGAACCCTTGCGCACGCCGTTGCACTTGCATCCAATTCTGATCAAGCACAAAAAAGGCGCCCTTATTCCCTGCTCCTGTTTCATCCAACCAGAATCCTGGGAACGCCCCCTGAGCATAATAATATTTGCCTGTGTAAACAAGCCCGTCGTCCGCCACACCAAACGTTGTGTCCCCCACGGAATCCTTCACAATCAGCTTGTCGGCGCTGTAGGCCGAAATGGGAAGAATGGCGAGCATAAATAAGGCCAGTAAAACGGTTGATACACTCACAGGTAAAGCTCTTTGTCTGCCAAAACTAAACTTTTTCATGATTTCCCCCTCTTGCTTAAGGTTAATACCATATTGCCCAAATTACGGTTTTAGGGTTGACCCCGCCACCAAAATCGCATCTCACTCAGTCCCATCCACAGATTTCGCAGATTTCCGCAGATTCCTCAGAATAAAAAAGAGGTGCCTGTATCTCAACTCCCTTGCAGCATCTCCGGCAAGAAGCCGAGCCTACTATCAAGAAATTCTATTATGCGTTAACCGATCTGTCAAGGTTGATTTTGCCCGTGAGATTCAGGTTCTCGGTGTCCTGAGTTCCGCTTTCACACGAAAACCCCGATGAACCCTTAACCCCTGAACCCCGAACCTTTGAACCTTTGAATCCTGAATCCCTGAATATAAACAGCCACTTTGAGAACACGTCTATGTCTTAACTCACGAGGGATTGAGACCTTTGAAAAATGCTCAACTTCGTTCAAGATCAAGGCGTGTGAGGATTTTAACCACAGGAATCCCGAGGCGGAAAACCCTTGAACCCTGGAATCCTTGAACCCTTGGGAAATCACCAACTCTTCCGGTGATGACCCACAAAAATTAATCCTGTAGATCCTGTCAAAAAAATAGACTGCTGAACTTCTACCATAATATGACGGTATCATCTTAAAAGGCCGTATGGAAAAAAGATGATCTCCTCTTCCCCAAAAGTATGTGACATTAATACGTTTCTCGATAAAGTGAATCTCCCTGCAATCTCTGATAATCATATTTTCTGCAATTTGGCTATGAATATCAGCAGAAATCGGGCCCAGAGAAGGTTGACTCAACCACATCCGAATAACTTTATAAGTTGCCTACGTCCCCCATTCGAGGATCGGGTATGCCTGATATCTAATATCGTTTCAAAAAGCGTTCCGCTGGTTGTGCCGGTTCATCCCTCGCCACCCAGTATGACCGGGCGCTTTTATCTGGCTTGCGTGGAATTGGTGCCCCCCCGAAAAGGCGCTTGATCATGGCCGACGGGGTGATCACCAGATAGTATGCCAGAGCAAGGATCAATGTGGTGACAATCCTGCCTATGAAATGGGCGATTCTGAGCCAAGCGCCATAGACAGGCCTCAGTTGCGAGGGGATCAAAATAAATCCCAATCCGAGGATCGACAGAAAGCTAAAAAGGTAGGTAGGGACCAGCCTTCCCGCCCAAATCCCTAGGGTACACAAAGTTCCGAAAAAAATGAATGCAATGATCCCGAATTTTCGTATCTGTCTGGGTTCAGTCGAGTTCAAGCTCATTTCGCCAGTCTGCTTTTTCTTTCCACGGAGGTTGTTCCTCTTTCAATAACATGCAATCCTCCATAACCAGGACATCCATCTCGGTCCGCATGAAGCACCGGTAAGCGTCTTCCGGGGTGCAGATAATGGGTTCTCCCCGCACATTGAAACTGGTGTTGACAATGACCGCACATCCGGTAAGCTTCTCAAACTCGGAGATGATCTGGTGGTAGTCCGGTTTATGCTCCAGACTAACAGTTTGCAACCTTGCCGAATAATCTAAATGGGTAACTGCAGGGATGTCGCTCCTCTTCACCTTGAGCCTCTCTAACATGGGCATGCCGTCCCCAGAGGGTTGGGGAAGGCGCCTTTCTTTCCGGACCTCGGCAACCAGAAGCATATAGGGGCTTGGACCCTGTGAATCAAAATACTCCGAAGCCTTTTCCTCCAACACAGAAGGGGCAAATGGCCGGAAGGACTCCCGGTATTTTATCTTGAGGTTCATCACTCTCTGGGTATCCGCCCGCCTGGGGTCTCCAAGGATACTCCTGGCCCCTAATGCCCTCGGACCAAACTCCATGCGGCCAGCCATATATCCCACGATCTTGCCTGCGGCTATCTGCTTTGCAATGGCCTCGGCCCTCTGGTTGGGATCTAACGGGAGATATGAGTAGCCATTGCCTTCAAGATAGGTCTTGACCGCTTCATTGGAAAAAGAAGGACCAAGATATGAACCCGCCTGGCTGTCTTTTCCCTTGGGATTGACCCTCTCATGTCCTAAATATCGGTGCCAGACCGACAGGGCCGCTCCCAATGCTCCTCCTGCATCCCCGGCAGCGGGCTGGATCCATATTTTTTCAAAAGGGCCTTCGCGCAGGATGCGGCCGTTTGCAACACAGTTGAGGGCCACTCCCCCTGCCAGGCAGAGGTTATTTTGCCCTGTTTCCCTTTGAACATGGCGCGCCATCCTCAAAACCGCCTCCTCTGTCACGGACTGAATGCTTGCGGCCATATCCATTTCTCTCTGGGTGATTTCCGTTTCAGGCTTGCGGCGAGGTCCGCCAAAAAGCCTTGCAAAGCGCCTGTTGGTCATGCGCATACCCCCTAAGAAATCGAAATAAGAAAGATTTAACCGGATGGAACCGTCCTCTTTCATATCTATCAGCTCAGAAAGGATAAGGTCTTTGTATCGCGACTCGCCATAAGGAGCCAGGCCCATGAGCTTGTATTCCCCCGAATTTACCCTGAAACCGGCAAAATAGGTAAAGGCAGAATAGAGCAAACCTAAAGAATCTGGAAAATGGAGCTCTTTGAGGAGGGTAATGTCTTTGCCCTTTCCAAATCCATAGCTTGCAGTGGCCCATTCGCCCACGCCGTCTATGGTCAGAATAGCGGACTCATTAAAAGGGGAAGGGTAAAAGGCAGAGGCAGCATGGGCTTCATGATGCTCCGTATAAAGGACTTCTCCCTCGTAGCCTGTCTCCCTTTGAATGACTTGTGGGATATTCAGCTTTTGACCTAACCACAACGGCATGGCCTCCAACCAGGATCGAAGTCCTTTAGGGGCTACCGTCAAATAACTCAGGAGAAGCCGTTCGAAGGTCATAAATGGCTTGTCATAGAAAACCGCATAATCCAGGTCCTGAACCGCAATCCCGCCTTCTTCCAGACAGTATTTGATGGCGTTTATCGGGAACCTTGGGTCATGCTTTTTTCGGGTAAAGCGCTCCTCCTGGGCAGCGGCCAGAACCTCGCCGTCCAGGAGCAGGCAGGCTGCGCTGTCATGATAAAAACAGGAAATGCCTAAAATATGCATTATCTTTCCCTTGCGCTTTCGAGTACGCAATAAAAAGGGGGGTGGTTTGCTGCTCATACACACAAACCCCTTATTTTAACACGATTTTAAACGTACTCCCTGATCAAAACAGGGCATAAATGAATGGTGCCACAGCACTGGTTTCCGTGAAAACGATCAATGCTCCCAAGCAAAACAGCACAAAAATAATAGGAAATAGCCAGTAACGCTTTCTAAATTTTAGAAACTCCCAAAACTCACTGATAATGGATTGATTCGGCATATTTTTCCCCCTTAATGCCATATGGTTGAATCCAGTTCGTTATTCTTCAGCGATGGCAAGATTGTTTGGTCACAATCTATGGAAATAGTAATATCACAACCAAATCTTAGAAGAGGATTAACAAAAGCCATGTTTAAGGACAGCAACTCTTACTTGACGTTTATTTCTATACCCTTGCTCATTCTTTTTG
>DAOURD010000006.1:0-10976 GCA_030625295.1 Desulfobacterales bacterium
TCTCCTCAGATTCCAACACAACACTGGCCCCTCTATATTGGGTCATTCCTGTACCGGCTGGTATGATACGCCCCATGATCACATTCTCTTTCAGGCCCTTCAAGTGGTCAACCTTGCCCGCAATGCTTGCTTCCGTGAGCACCTTCGTAGTTTCTTGAAATGATGCTGCAGAGATAAAGCTCTCAGTGCTGAGCGACGCCTTGGTAATTCCTAAAAGCAGAGGGTTGGCGACCGCAGGCTTGCCACCCCTGACTACCACCTCCCGGTTGATCTCTTCAAAACGCATCTTATCGACATGTTCTTCCAGAATAAAGTCTGTATCCCCCGGATCAACTATCTTTACCCGCCTCAACATCTGGCGCACGATCACCTCGATATGCTTATCATTGATTCGAACACCCTGTAGACGGTACACTTCTTGGACTTCGTCTACCAGATATCGGGCCAGGCTAAGGTCCCCCTGGATATTCAAAATGTCATGGGGGTTGGCGGATCCCCCCATCAAGGCGTCGCCCGCCTTGAGGTAATCCCCCTCCAACACGCTAATGTGTTTGCCTCTCGGAACCAGGTATTCTTTTTTCTCACCAACATCAGGGGGCGTTATGGTGATCTTCTGCCTCCCCTTGGCTCCTTTGGAAACACTCACGTACCCATCAATCTCGGTTAGAATCGCAGCCTCTTTTGGTTTTCGACACTCAAACAGCTCGGCCACACGGGGAAGGCCACCTGTAATATCCTTGGTCTTGGTGGTCTCCCGGGGAAGCTTGGCAATAACATCCCCGGCATTGACCGTATCCCCTTCAGATACCATCAGAATCGCTCCCACCGGGAGGAAATAACGCGCATCGCCCCCAGAGGGCAGTTTGGCCGTTTTACCTTTCTCATCTTTTATGGAAATCCTTGGGCGAACGTCTGCGTCTTTAGTTTGAACGATCACTTGACTCGCCTTGCCTGTCACAGGGTCAACCTTCTCCTGCATGGTCGTCCCTGGCAAGATATCCCCATACTTCAGGACACCGCCTACCTCGGTAAGAATCGGGGTCGTGTAGGGATCCCACGTGACGAGCAGATCACCAGCCTTGACCTCGAGGCCGTCTCTGGCCACAAAGTGGGCACCGTAGATGACCGGATATCGCTCCCGCTCTCGGTCCTGATCGTCCACAATGGCAAACTCCCCCCCTTGACGGTTCATAACCACAAACTCCCCACGAGCATTCTCAACCGTATTTATGCCAACGTATTTAACCCGACCAGCACTTACAGCCCTGAAATCTGCCTCCTCTGCTGCGCCACGGGCTGTGCCGCCAATATGGAATGTCCGCATGGTGAGCTGTGTGCCGGGTTCCCCAATAGACTGCGCTGCCAAGATTCCGATTGGCGTGCCAATCTCTACGGGCTGGCCATAAGCCAGATCACGGCCATAACACTTGCAACATGCGCCATCTGCGGATTTACATGTCAGCACGGAGCGAATCTTAACCCTGGTAAGACCTGCATTGTCGATCCTGGCGACCTTCTCTTCGTCAATCTCTTCATTGGCACGGACCAGCACCTCATCCGTGTAAGGATCCCGAATATCCTCTAAGGCCACCCTTCCGAGCACTCGTTCACCGATCTTTTTGATAATTTCGCCTCCCTCTACAAGAGGCTCCACCTCAATCCCTGTCAGCGTTCCACAATCCTCTTCGGTGGTCACACAGTCTTGAGCAACATCCACCAGCCGACGAGTCAGGTATCCTGAGTTTGCTGTCTTAAGAGCTGTATCGGCCAGGCCTTTCCGTGCACCGTGCGTTGAGCTAAAGTACTGAAGCACGGTGAGCCCCTCCCGGAAGTTGGCCGTAATGGGGGTCTCAATGATCTCACCAGAGGGTTTGGCCATCAGACCTCGCATCCCTGCTAACTGTCGCATCTGGTCCTTGCTGCCCCTTGATCCTAAATCGGCCATCATGTAGACAGCATTGAAGCTCTCTTCATTGATCGGCTGGCCCTCTTCGTCCAACACTGGCTGGCCTTCCTTGTTCACAAGGGGAACAATCTTCATCTCTTCCATCATCTCGCTGGCCACATCAGTGGTCGCCTTTGCCCAAATGTCAACAACCTTATTGTACTTCTCCCCGCGGGTTATCAAGCCTTCGATATACTGCTCGTTGATCTCGGCAACCAGTTGTTCGGCCTTCTTGATGATGTCCCATTTGTCGTGAGGAATGACCATGTCATCCACGCATATGGAAATGCCTCCCCGAGTAGCATATCGATAGCCGATGTCCTTCAACCGGTCTGCAAGGATGACCGTGGCTTTACCCCCCAGGGTTCGATAGCAGTAGTTGATCAGCTGGCTCAGAGCCTTCTTGTCCATCACCTTGTTGATAAGCTCAAAGGGAAGTCCCACTCTCTTTCCCATGCCTTTGAATATGTGACAGCTCCCATTAGCCTTGATGACATCACTGAGCTCACCAACATCAAGGGCAAATATTGCCTCTGTATCAGATGGATTTATCGCGTATACCTCTTCAAGTTGCTCGCGCTGCACAAATCCCATGTCACCATCCTGGGCACGATCCCCGCTTTCTGAGATCCTTTGTACCATCTGGACAAAATCCTCACCCTCTTTCAGATCAGCAAGGGCTCCTCTGGCCTCCTTCTCCGAAGAGACTATTATGTGACGTAACTGCACAACCGGTTCATGAGGAAGGATTTCTCGAAGGATCACACGCCCCACGGTGGTCTCCACCCGCTGACCATCAATGCGAACTACGATTCTGGCATGAAGGTCTACCTCGTCCGCATCGTAAGCAGAGCGCACTTCTTCGGGATTGGCAAAAACCTTGCCTTCTCCCCTTGAGCCAAGAACCGCTCGGGTCATGTAATAGATCCCCAATACGATATCCTGAGTAGGCACAATGATAGGATCACCATTGGACGGTGAAAGGATATTGTTGGAGGACAACATAAGTACCCGCGCCTCAATTTGAGATTCTATAGAAAGAGGGACATGAACCGCCATTTGGTCCCCATCAAAATCAGCGTTAAAAGCGGTGCAGACCAGGGGGTGAAGCTGGATTGCCTTGCCTTCAATCAGGATCGGTTCAAATGCCTGCATCCCCAGCCGGTGCAATGTTGGGGCTCGGTTCAGGATTACCGGATATTCCTTCACTACCTCGTCCAGGGTATCCCATACTTCCGGGGTTTCCCGTTCGACAAGCTTTTTGGCACCCTTGACCGTGGTGACTAATCCCTTTTCTTCGAGCCTGTAAAAGACAAAGGGCTTGAAAAGTTCCAGAGCCATCTTCTTGGGTAGGCCACATTGATGGAGACGCAATTCCGGCCCTATGACAATAACGGTCCGCCCTGAATAATCAACCCGCTTGCCCAACAGGTTTTGGCGAAAACGGCCCTGCTTCCCCCTCAACGCATCACTCAAAGACTTAAGGGGACGACGGTTTGGCCCTGTAACGACCCTGCCATATCGGCCATTGTCAAATAGCACGTCCACGGCCTCTTGCAGCATCCTCTTTTCATTTCGTATGATGATGTCAGGTGCACGCAAATCCTGAAGCCGCTTCAAGCGGTTGTTCCGATTGATCACCCTCCGGTAGAGGTCATTCAGATCAGAGGTGGCAAATCGACCCCCTTCCAGGGGAACCAGCGGTCGCACGTCAGGGGGCAGCACAGGAATCACGTCCATAATCATCCACTCGGGCCGATTCCCGGAATTCCGGAACGCCTCAACGATCTTGAGCTGCTTGGATAGTTTTTTGCGCTTTGTCTCTGAACCCGTACTCAGGATCTCAGACCGCAGCCTCTTGTATTCCTCATCCAAATCGAGCCTTTCGAGAAAAACCTTGATGGCTTCAGCCCCGATCCCAACCTCAAACGTATGACCGTATTTTTCTAATGCCTCCCGGTATGCGTCCTCAGGAAGAAGCTGGCGCGGGGCAAGACCAGTCTCCTTGGGATCTATGACAATATAAGCATCAAAGTAGAGGACCTTTTCAAGCTCCTTCAGAGTTAGATCCAGTAGGTTCCCGATCTTGCCGGGCAGGCTTCTCAAAAACCATATATGGGCTACCGGTGTGGCCAGACTAATGTGGCCCATCCGCTCTCGGCGAACTTTGGACTGAATAACCTCGACCCCGCACTTCTCACAAACCACACCCCTGTGTTTCATCCTTTTGTATTTGCCGCAGTTGCATTCATAATCCTTGGTGGGGCCGAAAATCTTCGCACAAAAAAGCCCGTCCCGCTCCGGCTTAAAGGTTCGGTAGTTTATCGTTTCAGGCTTTTTAATCTCCCCGTAGGACCACTCTCTGATCTTTTCAGACGATGCCAGCGAGATGCGAACCGCCGTGTAGCTCAGCGGGTCCTTGGGTCTGGCAAAAAAACTGTATAAGTCTTCCAAAGCGTACTCCTTTGTGTTTCTTGTGTTTCTTGTGTTTGTTGCGTTTGTTGCGTTAAGACCCTATGAACTCAAAATTCAAAACTCAATGAACTCAATAAACCCGATTAACCCAATAAACTCACTTCTCCTTTTTGCCTTCCAGAAGTTCGATATCTAAACCCAAACCCTGTAATTCCTTAACCAGCACATTGAACGATTCGGGAAGCCCGGCCTCAAGCACATTCTCCCCCTTGACGATTTTTTCGTACATGCGAGTCCTGCCAGCCATGTCATCTGACTTGACCGTCAAGAACTCCTGAAGGGCATAGGCTGCACCATAGGCCTCCGTGGCCCAGACTTCCATTTCCCCGAGTCGCTGCCCGCCAAACTGGGCCTTTCCTCCCAGAGGCTGTTGGGTTACCAGGGAATAAGGCCCAATGGAGCGGGCGTGGATCTTATCGTCCACCAGATGGTGAAGCTTCAGCACGTACATGATACCAACCGTAACTTTGGTGGCAAAGGGGTCTCCGGTACGCCCGTCGTAGAGTGTGGCCTGGCCCGTTACGGGATAGTTAGCCTCAGCCAGTAAATCCTTGATCTCGGTCTCCTTGGCTCCGTCAAAGACAGGCGTAACCATATAGGCCCCCTCCCTGAAACGCTTGGCAAAATCTCTCAACTCCTGGTCGTTCAATTCCTCGATTTGTTCCCCCGGCCCGGTCGAAGGAAAAACCGATCTTAGTTTCTCCCTTAAGGCCTTGTGATTCTCGGAACGGATCAGTTCATTGATTTGGTCCCCCAGTCCTTTCGCTGCCCAACCCAAATGGGTTTCCAGGATTTGTCCAACATTCATACGGGATGGCACGCCCAGAGGGTTTAGTACGATATCTAGCGGTGTACCATCTTCAAAATAGGGCATATTCTCCTGAGGCAGGATGCATGAAACCACCCCTTTGTTCCCATGTCGCCCTGCCATCTTATCGCCCACCGAAAGCCTTCGTTTCATGGCCACATACACCTTGACCATCTTGATGATCCCGGGTGGAAGTTCATCGCCCCTTTCGTATCGACTCGCCTGATCCTCAAAACGTTTACGAACCTGATCGCACTGCTGCCGATATCGTTCGAGTATTTCACTCATCTGAGCAGCCACCGTGGCATTCTTCAGCTCCAGGCCGGCCATTTGAGATAAGGGAATCTTGGAGAGTACCTCAGCCGAAATACGGTCGCCCTTCTTGATAAGTTGAATCTTTCCTTTCTTAAAAGGGGCCACGCAAGTTCTGCCCACCAAGAGCGGAGTTAAGCTTTCCCTGGTAACCTCCTCAATGATGGCAAGCTCATCATCTCGATTCCTCTCCAGGGCCTCAATCTCAATTTTTTCAATGCTCAGCGCTCGGGCAGTCTTTTCCACACCCTTCCTGGAAAAGACCTTGGCATCAATCACAACACCGTTTACACCAGGTGGGACCCGAAGAGAGGTGTCTTTCACGTCGCCTGCCTTCTCTCCAAAAATGGCCCTGAGCAGCTTTTCCTCCGGCGATAGCTGGGCCTCACCTTTAGGGGTAATCTTTCCCACCAGGATGTCTCCGGGCTTGACTTCAGCCCCAAGCCGAATAATACCGCTTTCGTCCAGGTTCTTTAATGCCTCCTCTCCTACGTTCGGTATGTCGCGGGTAATCTCCTCTTTACCCAGTTTGGTATCACGAGCCACTGTATCAAATTGTTCAATATGAATCGATGTGAAAACCCCGTCTCGTACCAGACGCTCACTCACCAGAATAGAATCCTCAAAGTTATACCCTCCCCAGGGCATAAAGGCGACCATCACATCCTTGCCCAGCGCAAGCTCTCCCATTCTTGTAGCTGGGCCGTCTGCGATCACATCCCCTCTCTTGACACGGTCGCCCTTCTTGACAACAGGCCTATGATTAAAACAGGTATTCTGGTTGGAACGAGAGAACTTTGTCAGATTATAGATGGTTACCCGCCTCCCCTCAGGGCGGAGGCCAGAGCCATCACCGTTTCCTGTGTGCTTGACCACGATGCGCTTTGCATCCACATCCACCACTTCACCGTCACACTCAGCTATAACGGTAACCCCTGAATCTCTGGCCACCACGTCTTCCACGCCTGTAGCAACGAGTGGAGCGCTGTTTACAAGGAGGGGTACGGCCTGGCGCTGCATGTTGGAGCCCATGAGAGCCCTGTTTGCGTCGTCATTTTCCAGAAAGGGAATCAGTGATGCCGCAACACTCACCAACTGATGAGGGGAGACGTCCATGAATTCAATTTCTTCACGTTTGGCCATCAAGAATTCACCAGCAACGCGCGCTGAGACCAGAGGGTTCACAAAGCGGCCTTCTTGGTCCAGGGCTGCGTTGGCTTGGGCAATGGGATGTTTCTCTTCGTCCAGGGCATTCAAAGATTTGACCCTGTCTGTGACCTGGCCGTTCTCAACCACTCGGTAAGGCGTCTCAATAAAGCCAAACTGGTTCACGCGGGCATAGGTGCTAAGCGAGACAATTAAGCCAATGTTAGGTCCCTCCGGGGTCTCAATGGGACAGATACGTCCATAGTGCGTGGGATGAACGTCCCGGACCTCAAAGCCTGCACGTTCCCGCGTCAGTCCCCCAGGCCCCAAGGCGCTTAAGCGCCGTTTATGGGTGATTTCGGAAAGCGGATTCGTCTGGTCCATAAACTGGGAAAGCTGGCTGGTGCCGAAGAACTCTTTGAGGACTGCTGAAACCGGCTTGGAATTGATCAAGTCATGGGGCATCAATGCCTCAACCTCCTGAAGGCTCATCCGTTCCTTGATGGCACGTTCCATCCTCACCAGCCCTATACGGTACTGGTTTTCCAAAAGTTCCCCCACGGCCCGCACCCGCCGGTTACCCAGATGATCGATATCATCACCCGGGCCCTGGCTGTCTTTTAAATCGACCAGGATCTTGGTAGTGAGCAGAACATCCTCTTTCCGGAGCGTACGCACATCAAGGGGCACCTCGTCCTGGCGCAACCCCAACCGAAAATTAGTTCTTAAACGTCCTACTGGCGAAAGGTCATAATAAGACGGGTCAAAAAAGAGCTGATGACAAAGTTGCTGGGCCACCTCTATGGTGGGAGGGTTACTTGGTCGGAGTCTTCGATAAATTTCCAGCAGTGCATCATCCTCAGTTTCCACCTTGTCAAGGAGCAGGGTCTTGCTGATGGAATCACTGGTCGTGACGTTATCTATGTAGAGTATGTCAAAAGTAGATACCTGGGCAGCCAAAATCTTCTCAAAAACCTTTTCATCAATCACTTCATTATAACTGGCGAGTACCTCTTCACTCTTTGGGTCTATGAATGTGTGAGCCAAGATCTTGTTTTCGATATCTTCAAACCCAATAGGTATACGTTCAACTTGTGCGTCCAAAAGCTGTTTGGGAGTCTTTTTCGAAAAACGGTGCCCCTTCTTGATGATTATCTCACCGGTCTGTGGGTGTCTTACCGATTTTGACACGCGCTGCCCCACCAGGAGGTCCTTGTCAACCTTTTTGTATAGACAATTGTCCGCTACCTCGATCCGTTCCGTGCGGTAGAAATGGGACAAAATTTCCTCTCCTGAATACCCAAAGGCCTTCAGAAGCAAAGTGGCTGGGAATTTGCGCCGGCGGTCGATGCGAACATAAACGACATCCTTATGATCGATTTCCAAATCGATCCAGGATCCCCGTATCGGGATAACCCTGGCCGTATAAAGCACTTTGCCACTCGAATGCGTCTTGCCCTTGTCATGGTCAAAGAACACCCCAGGTGACCTCTGAAGCTGACTTACGACGACCCGCTCAGTCCCGTTGATGATGAATGTACCCCTTCTGGTCATGAGCGGGATGGTGCCAAAATAGATCTCCTGTTCTTTAATATCCCGAATATTCTGGACTTCGGTCTCTTTGTCTGTCTCATAGACCACAAGCCGAACCGTGATACGCATCGGGATCTCATAGGTCATCCCTTTGTCGACACATTCGTACTCATCATGGTTGACCTCTCCAAAGCTATAAGAAACAAACCCTAAGGAGGCAGTACCGGTAAAATCCTTTATGGGAAAAACACTCTTGAAGGCACCCTGAATGCCTTCATTTTTTCTCTTTTCCGGCGGAACATCCCTTTGCAAAAACCGGGCATAGGACTCCTTTTGCATCTCGACCAAATCGGGAAATGCGATAATCCTCGGAATCTTTCCAAAGCTCCTTCTTGTCTGTTTACCTGCCAAGAGTCTGTTGGGCATAAGATCTCCCTGTTGGTTATTGGTTATTAATCGGTTTGGCCGGTTTGGCCGGTTGAGCCGGTTTTGAAACGGGCTAAACAGGCTAACGGGCTAAACAGGCTAAACGGGATTCACGATTACTTAATTTCAACGGTTGCACCCGCCTCTTCGAGCTGTTTCTTGATATCTTCAACTTCCTCTTTGGAGACCCCTTCTTGCACTGGCCTGGGAGCCTCATCCACCAAAGCCTTGGCCTCCTTTAGACCAAGTCCGGTAATTGCTCTGACCGCCTTGATGACCTGAATCTTTTTGTCCCCTACTTGACTTAGGATAACATCAAACTCGGTCTTCTCCTCAGCCTCGGCCTGGGCGGCCTGTGCACCGGGTGCAGCACCCACGGCAACCGGGGCTGCTGCCGACACCCCGAATTTCTCTTCCATTTCCTTAACCAATTCGGAAAGCTCAAGTACGGACATACTGGAAACGAATTCAATGACATCTTCTTTGGTAACATTAGCCATTCTATGTATCCTCCTCGTCTATAAACTTAGTTCGCTTCGCTCACAATTGGTCGAGTTGTTGACCACTCAACCCCCTTTTTTTTGCTTGATGGCCTCCAGAACACCCATAAAATTCCTGAGCACACCACCGAGAACCCTCACCAGGCCGGTGACAGGAGCGTTCATTAGCGAGAGTAGCTGCCCCAACAAAACTTCCTGGGAGGGAAGTTTTGAGAGTCTTGTAATACCCGCAAGATCAACGATCTGGCCTTCTACGACCCCGGCCCTAACTTCCAGGGCGGAATTATCTTCACTAAATTTGATGAGAATCCTGGCCGGAGCCACGGGGTCTTCATAACTCAAGGCCACAGCACATGGCCCAAAGAAATGTTCCTTCAACAGCGCCATGTCAGTTCCATCTGCAGCCCTTGTCATGAGGGTATTCTTCACCACTTGGTATTCAACCGAGGCATCCCTGAGTTGGCTCCGCAACTCATCCATAGCGAGCATGTTCAGGCCTCTGAAGTCCGTAAGTAGCACGGCCCTTGCCCTTGAAAACTTCTCATGCAGGGCTTCAACGATTTTTTCTTTTTCGGATCGCTTCAAAAGTGCGTTACCCCCTTATCTCAAAATACTCTTTACATAGACGGGATCAATCTTTACCCCCGGACCCATGGTTGTTGAAATGGCTATGCTCTTCAGATATGTCCCCTTACTGCTGGCCGGTTTGAGGCGGACGAGGGTCTCGAAAAACGAAGCAAGGTTTTCCAGAAGCCTGTCCACACCAAAGGAGACTTTCCCCATAGGCGCATGGACAATGCCCGCACGCTCCACTCTGAAATCGATCTTGCCCGCCTTCAACTCCCTGACAGTGCGGGCCACATCAAAGGTAACAGTTCCGATTTTTGCATTCGGCATCAGGCCCCTGGGACCCAGAATCTTGCCGATACGCCCAACGGCACCCATCGTATCAGGCGTTGCAACAGCCTTGTCAAACCCAAACCACCCACGTTTGATCTTTTCGATGAGGTCATCATTTCCGACAAAATCTGCGCCAGCCTCTTCAGCTTCTTTCTCCTTTTCCCCCTTAGCAAACACCAATACTTTGACATCTTTGCCTGTCCCGTTTGGCAGCACGACCGTGCCTCGGACCATCTGATCGGCATGCCGCGGATCGACTCCCAAGCGTACCGCAACATCCACGCTCTCATCGAGCTTTGCATAAGATATGTCAAGGGCCAACCTCAAGGCCTCTGAGAAATCGTATCCTTTGTTGGGATCTAATTTCTGTCTGGCTGTCGCGTACTTTTTTCCTCTTTTTCCCATGTTCTCGTGGCTCCTCCTACTTCCTGATACTGGATGCTCGTTGCTGGATGCTGGATGAAAAATCAAGAACCAAGAATCCAGTATCCAGTATCCAGCGACCAGTATCCAGAATTCGATCAAACGACTTCGATACCCATGTTCCGGGCAGTCCCTTCTATTATCTTGCAAGCGCTTTTTATGTCATAGGCATTCAGATCGACCATCTTCATCTTAGCAATCTCCTCAATCTGGGCCCTTGTGACATTTCCAACCTTCTCGCGCTTGGGATCACCAGAGCCCTTGGCAATCTTGGCTGCTTTCTTAAGCAGGACCGCGGCGGGGGGAGTCTTGGTGACAAATGAGAAAGAGTGATCATGATAAATTGTGATCACCACAGGTATTATCATCCCTTCCTGGCCAGCCGTTTTGGCATTAAATGCCTTGCAAAACTCCATGATATTGACGCCCTGCTGGCCCAGGGCTGGACCGATGGGCGGAGAAGGGCTGGCTTGCCCCGCTGGAACCTGCAGCTTAATCGAGCCTATAA
>DAOURD010000321.1:0-3191 GCA_030625295.1 Desulfobacterales bacterium
GTGAATTTGTCGGGAAATAGACGAACGGCGTTATTTATAATAGCCTTTCTGTTTAGTTCAACAGCAGCATGGGCATGCCACGATTGGTGTTTGTACAACGATTGGGATTGCTGCTATCGGTGGCCGCGATACAGATGGCACACATGCATACGATCATACCCCTATCAGCAATTCCCGCTTGGTCTATGAAGTCCCTAAAATAGGGGAATGTGGTATTTCATTTTCGTAAACTTTCTTCTCCGATTAGACCGAAAATCATCCTAATTGCCCAGTTACCCAGCGAACCGAAAGATTCAATGCCGAAACGTTGCAGATATTTTTGGCACGATTGACTCGCCGAAAACGGCAGGGGCGAAAGATCGTTTCCTATGAAAAGGTTCTTCATATTCACATCCATGGCATACCCTCTTATTTTATTGCCTTAATATCAAGTGTAGCCGTATTCACCTTTATCGGTGCATATTCTGAAGGTATAAGCTGCAAAAACTCACCCACTGAGCTTGGGACAAGACTGTAGTAAAGGGTAGCCTTAATGGTTACAGGACCCGGGGATATATCTTGAGGTATATTCCAGGAGTAGGTCTCGATCTTTGTCTCCCGGGGGCCAATTCTGTAGTCTACTAGCGTGTTTTCAGCCGTGTACCATTGACAGATCGTCATTCTTCCTTTCGGGTCAAGAAAGGGTCTTCTAAAAATCCTTACCCCATCTGGTGTATTACCATCTCTCTTTACGCCCTGAAATTCTTTCATGCCCATGATTTCACCCATGGCTTGATAGGCTAATGCCTTTGCATCGGAAATCGTATACCCCTCTCCCTGAAAACCCTTCCTATCCAAAGCCAAGTAATAGGTCTTTCCTTTGGCATCGATCGCCACCATCTCAAGCCAGAGCATCCTCTCTTCAGAAGAACCAGAAGGAATATGGTGCCCTACCTTGCCGTTAAAAAGCTCCGCTCTGACCTTCATGCTTGAGCCAGGGGTAATTTGATTCACGTTTGCATATAGGGCAATGTCTACTGCCCCAGCCAGTTTATTGGGAAAATGGGCACCATGGAAGGCGTGATGGGCTATATCAGCCCTTGGTTTCCCCCCTATGGCGGATTTGCCTGGCGCGCGATACATATGGCAGTCCTGACACCTTGTCCCCTCATTCGCATAAGGCCCTGCCTTCCACTCCCTATATGTTTCCTTTACCCAGGCACCGTAAGGGCTTTGCTCATCATGACAGGTAGCACAAAGTTCAGAACTTCTGATAAATTCAGAATACTTAACACCGTGAAAGGAAGATCGCCCATCACCTCTCGGACCAAACTTTACTTTGCCAGGCTCTATGACGTAGCTAAAATTAAAGGGTTCTTTTTCTGTTGATCCGGTAATGCTGTGGCAGATTTCACAACTTACCCCTTCATTTGCCCGTGTGCCTGCTGCCGGTGACTTTGGTGGTATGTCTCCGGTTAAGAAGGCAAGGGGACTGTGGCAGGCAACGCATCCTCCTTTTACCCCTGCCACTTTATCTAGCTTCAGGGCATGAGGTAAGGCAAGCTTGAAGTATTCCACATCATCCCAATGATGAGTGAATGACTGAGACATAAGGCTTTGTTGCCATTCCTGATAAATCCCCTTGTGGCAGGTCCTGCACCGCGTTGGTTTTTTGAAATCTTTATACTGAAATCTACCCATTTCTGCGGCGTTCGCGATAAAAGGAACCAAAACAAAGAAAAACGCAAAAAAAACCGCTATCCTCCTTTTCATAATACCTCCTCCTTTATGAGGAATTTGACTTGACCATTTTTTCACCTTGTGGACTGCCCAATTTTGTCCATCTTGGCCGTCGCCCTCATGGTCCTGGCAAGTTCCTTGATCTCATCCAGATCCTTCACCATCATGGCCCAGCCGTACCAGTAAGCATAATCCGGGTTCACGTGGAAAAACGCCTGGTACGTCCGCATCCTGTGCTTCATGTACATCTGGAAAAGAACCTGGTCTATGTGTGAGCCCCCGGTCTGCATGAAATACAGAAAGTCCGGATACGCAAAGGCATAGTTCTCCGGTTTCTTGATGATGCCGTCTTTGTAAAGGCCAGCAACTGTGTCAATGCCTTCTGCCAAGAGGCGGTCGGCCTTTTGCATCATGGCGTCTCCCATGGCGAGTTGCTCTCCGGCATACTGCTTAGAGTGACACTTGCTGCATGTCTTGATCATCTTGTCCCGTTCAGTTTGCCATGCCTCTTGAGTCAGGCGGACCATGTCCACGGATTTCACTGCCTCAAGGCGTCCAGTCGGCTGACCCGTCTCAGGATTCAGCACCCCAAGAGCCTTTAGAATAGTCACCCTGTCAGCGGCCCACTGCTTGTCTTCAGGAAGGGGAAGCCGCACACCCAGGAAGCCCCAGGCGGTCTTGTTGGTATGGGTGCCGTCAGGCATGTGGCAGAACTGGCAGGTAGGGGCTTGAGCCTTTTCGGGCAGCTTGCCTTTTTCCTTCATGGCGTAACGAGCGCCGTGCTTGGAACTGCTCCACATCTCCCACTGCGGATGATCGTAGCCCATGTGGCATTGCTGGCAGGCCCTGGGATCAAGGGCCTCTTTCTTAGAGAAGCTGTGCCTTGTATGGCACTCGTCACACGAGTTGTTCTGGTAGCGGTAGCCTTTGTCGCGCTGGTCCTTTTTCTGCTCTTCGGATTTGATCCCCATGTTGTGGCAGCCCCCGCATCCCCTGCCACCTTCCATCAACTCGTCAGGCTCAACATGGGTGATGGGAAGGGCGTTCAAGGAGGTCCAGCCGAAGTTGTGCTTGCCCTTTGCAAACTGGTTAAATTGATCCTCGTGGCACTCAGCACACACGTGTTCATCCGGCAGTCGAGCCAGATGAGCATTTTTAGCCCCCTTGTGCTCGTCACCATGGCACACGGAACAGGTGACATCTTCCTTGCTGTGCCTGCTGGATTCCCAGTCAGCCACCTGTCCTGGCGAAATTGTCTTGTGACAATTGATACAGATCTCTTTAGCTGCAATTGCCAATGTAGTAAAACAGAACATGGCGATGGAGCATCCCAATAGAGCAATCCACTTTTTCTTCATGACAAACCTCCTTAGTTAGTGGTCAGTGATCAGTGGTCAGTGATCAGTGATCAGTGATCAGTGGTCAGTGGTCAGTGGTCAGTGGTCAGTGGTCAGTAGTCAGTAGTCAATATT
>DAOURD010000208.1:0-4197 GCA_030625295.1 Desulfobacterales bacterium
ACTGGCACGTGAATTGACTCGAAAAGTGTACCGTCTACTCAGGTTCACGGTTCAGGGTTCACGGTTCAAGGTTAGAGAGCGATGAAGAGTAACTACTTAGTATCTGAACGAAAACCCTTGATTGCGAGCTGTCATTGCGAGGAGTGAGGAACGAACGACGTGGCAATCTCTTTGTTTTCAGGAGATTGCTTCGGTCGTGCCTCCCTCGCAATGACAGGAAAAATGTAATTTAGGGGGTTTTCGTTCAGACACTAACTACTCGGGTTCAAGGTTCCAAGATTCACGGTTCAGAGATTAACCTGTCAACGGTGAACCGTGAACCCGAGTAGTTACAAAAGCGCAAAGTAGCCAACCGTGAACCGTGAACCGTGAACCTGACAACCTGTGTAGTTACAGATAATTGCACATGAAGAACAGACTCAAAGAAAAACTTGCAAGCCTTCCCTCTACACCGGGTGTCTATCTAATGAAGGATGGCAACGGGCATGTTCTGTATGTGGGCAAGGCAAGAGACCTGAAAAAACGTGTTGGCTCCTATTTCAGGGATACAGGCCAAAAGGATTTAAAGACGAGTCTGGTAATCGAAAAGATCGATCACTTTGACACAATTCTCACCAATACGGAAAAGGAGGCCCTGATCCTTGAGTCGAATCTGATCAAACGACACCGCCCCCGCTATAACGTTATCCTGAAAGACGACAAACGCTATCCATGCCTGCGGCTTGACGTAAAGCGCCCCTATCCCAACCTGACTGTTGTTCGAAAGATCGAAAAGGACGGGGCCCTATATTTTGGCCCTTTCCCCTCTGCCGGTGCCGTGCGAGAGACCCTGAAAGTGATCCACAGCACGTTTAAGATCCGCAAGTGCAAGAGCAGGACCCTCAAGCGCCGGGAGCGACCCTGCCTGAACTACCAGATGGGACTCTGCCTTGGACCGTGCAGCCGGCCCATAGCCCCGGAGGTTTACCGGGCGGTGGTTGAAGAGGTGATTATGTTTTTGAAAGGAAGAACGCCGGAGCTGATCAAGGATGTGAGGAAACAGATGGGGTCTGCTGCTGCCCGGGAGGATTTTGAGGCAGCGGCAGCCCACAGGGACAGGCTATTTGCCCTCGAACGGACCCTGGAAAAACAGGTTGCTACAACAACCGATTTCAAAGACCGTGACGTGCTGGGCATGGCCCGACAGGGCAGGGCGGCCCTTATGATGGTCCTGTTTATCAGGGGCGGGTTTTTGCTGGGAAACCGGCCATTTTATTTCTCAGAGGCCATCGTTTCTGATGCCGAGATGATCACCTCTTTTGTGAAGCAGTACTATGAAGGATCTCCCTTTGTCCCGGAAGAGGTCCTGCTGCCGACTCCACCCGAAGATCGAGCGCTCCTTGAGGAGTGGCTGAGCGATCTGAAAGGCGAAAAGGTTCGGATCATGATGCCTCAAAGGGGTGAGAAGGCCAGGCTTGTTCGAATGGCGGATCAAAATGCCGGAAAGAGCCTGAAGGAACAGCTTGATGCTGCCATGGCCGAAAAGGCCCTTCTGGATCGGCTTCAGAGACGGCTGGCCCTGGAGCGACGTCCTGAGCGCATAGAATGCTTTGACCTTTCGAACATGGCTGGTACCGAGGGGGTAGGAAGCATGGTGGTCTTTGAAGGGGGAAGACCCGCTCGAGCGGCATACAGGAAATATCGCATCAAGTTTGCACCAGGCGGGGATGACTACGCAATGCTGAGAGAGGTACTTGCACGGCGCTACAAAAAGGTGGATACCGGACAGCCCCTGCCGGATCTACTCATGGTGGATGGGGGAAAAGGACAGCTTAGTATGGCTATTGCGGTGCTCAAAGCTTTGCAGCTTTATGGTTCATTTGACCTGATCGGGATTGCCAAAAAGGACCCCGAGCGTGGTGAGACCGAAGACAAGATATACAAACCAGGTCGAAAGAACCCTGTAAACCTTAAAAAAGATACAGATGTGCTTCTGTTTCTCCAAAGGATCAGGGATGAGGCCCACCGCTCGGTAATAACCTATCACCGCAAGCGTCGCTTGATGACCTATCACCGATCGGTCCTTGAAGAGATCCCGGGGATCGGAGAGCGGCGCAGAACACGCCTCCTGAAGCACTTTGGCAGCCTCAAACGGATCAAGGCCGCGTCTGTTGAAGAGCTTGCCGCTGTTCCAGGCATGACCCGCCAGGCAGCCCGGGCGCTTTTTGAGGCATTGAAATAAGAGACTCAGGGGCCTCTCGCCCGCTCCCTTTGGTCGCTCGAGCCCACAGAGTTCACAGAGATTATTTTGATCTTGGCCTGATTTTTTGAGTGGGAAAAATCAGGCCAAACAGTCAGCCCCTGGCGGAGCATTTGAACCCGGCTGGTGGCGTGTTTGACCAACATTGCGGAGATATCACGCAATAGCGTGGCAGTTTAAGCTGAATTGCCCTCTCAGCAATTGAGCTTAACAAACCCTGAGCCTCTGTGCGCTCTGTGAGAGACAAAAGCACCGTGGGACCACGAAATAGCCAGGTTAAGCAAGGTATAAAATCACGACGCCTGATAACATGATGCTGGTGCCCAGAAGCCTGAGCCTGATGCGCTCTTCCTTGAATATCAGACCGCCGTACAGAACGCTGAAGATCAGGCTGGTCCTCTTGACAGCGATCATGTAGGAAACCGGGGCGAGTTTGATGGCATGGTAGTGGGCCATTGTGGCCAGTGCCGTCACCAATCCTCCCAGTAATAGCCACATCGAATTTCGGCCTTTAAAGTTGACCGTTGCCGTACGACGCTTGATGCGCCAGCCTGCAATAGCCAGCATAGGAATGGATATGGTTAGCATATAGAAGATCCCGAAAAACACAGGATCAGAAAGCTGAACGCCCTTTTTCCCCAGAGTGGATGTCAGGCTCCAGATAAGGGCTACAATAAGCATACGCCAGGAGCCAGGAGACTTGAAGATTGCCTTGAAGGGGGCAAGGGGATGGTGGATGAAGAGTTCGATGTTCAACACGTAAGCGCCAACCGTGACCATGAGTATACCCATAAGACCGTGAAAGGATATCCTTTCTTGCAACACGAGGGCAGCCGTCAGGATGGCAAAAACCGGTGTAAAACTCAAATACGGGACGCTAAGGGACAGGGGTGCTATCCTGATCGCACTGAGATATATGTAATAGGCAAGAATCTCAAAGGGAATGGCGATACCTACAACAAGTATCAGATCCTGGCTTAACGGGAACGAGTCCCTCCCTATCAGGAGGGGCAACAGGAAGGGGAGGGAGACCAGTATTATAGCGCAGCCTACGGTCCATTCGTCGTTGTCCCGCATCAAGACTTTTGAGAGGACCTCGCCTGTGGACATGAAATACGCGCAGGCCAGGGATAGCACAAACCAATTCATGCCTGTTTACGTAACCCTTCACGGGTTCAGAGGTTCAGAGGTTCAGAGGTTCAGGGTTCAGGGTTCAGAGGTTTAGGGTTCAGTTAAAAGAATAGAGGTCGGAGATCAGAGGTCCGAGGTCTGACTTCTGATCTCTGACTTCTGATCTCTGACTCTAAACGGTGAACCCTGAACCTGTGAACGCCTACCTGTTTACTAACACAGCCAGGCGGGCAAGGGAATAGGGTATAATGCCATCAGAGAACAGTTTGGCACGAGATTTGATTGAACTTAGCTCTGCTTCGCTACGCAATTGGAATACTGGAATAATGGAATAATGGAATGCTGGAATAATGGGTTTAAGCGAATTTTGGTCTTTTTATCTTCTCATCATTCCAATCTTCCAATATTCCATCATTCCTTTCTCAGGATTGCAGCCAAGCCAATAAAGTGATATAATTTTAATAAGTTGTAGAGCTTCCGAGACGTTTGTTAATGCCTGCCCGCCTGGAAATCACCCTGAATCCCGATCTTTTTGATGCCGAAGGGGCTGCCATTTGCAGGAAGGCGAACGACTATTTTGGATTGGATCTTGAGTCGGTTCGCACGGTCTCTATTCTTACCATCGATATTGACCTCAGCGCGGATCAGCTTGAACGCATCCGAACGGAGATCTTTACCAATCCCGTCACCCAGATTTCTTCTTACAAACCCCTATCCATCGATTTCGACTCGGTTCCGTGGGTGGGCTACCGGCCCGGGGTGCGGGATAATCCCGGAAGCACAGCCGCAGAAGCGGTGGAGGACCTTCTTCGTATCCGTTTGAAACC
>DAOURD010000353.1:0-2874 GCA_030625295.1 Desulfobacterales bacterium
CCAAAATAATTTCATGTCCATCCTTGTGAATACAACGAGTCTCAAGGCTCGAAATCGGTTTCCCCTCCACCATGGTTTCTAAGCAAGTGAGTGTCAAAGCCTTCCTTTCTTTCTCAGAGAAGAAATCATAGAAGTACTTGCCGAGCATCTCATCAGGGCGATAACCTAATATTGTTTGGATGACAGGGTTGGAATAAACATATTTACCTTCCGCGTCCACTTCCCATATCCAGTCGGATGTACTTTCAGCCAGATCTCGAAATCGTTTTTCAGATTCGCCCAGTGTGTCTTTAAGTTTCCGTTCGCGAACCACCTTCTCAATGATACTGGGAAGCAGGTCAAAGAAATTCGGAGACTTCACCAAATAATCCCAGGCCCCCAGTTTCATGGCCTGCACAGCAATACTCTCATTCCCCTGGCCGGTGATCATGATGACCGGGATGATATCGCTGCCCTCTCGCTTTAAAGCTACTAAAAACTCGAGACCGTTCATGACGGGCATGAGGTAATCGAGGATGATGACATCCGGGCTAATCTCATCGAGCCTTTCAAGGCAACGGCTGGCTTCCTTAAAGTAATCGATCGAGACAAGCGGGAAAGCCTTATTAATAGCCCGTTTCATGAGCCGAAAGTGCGCCTCTTCATCGTCAATAATCACAACCTTTAATGGTTTCATCTCCTCAGTCCTTTGGGATGCATCACGCGCCCCACAAAATCCTTACGTTTCCAGGGCAGGCGGTTTGTTGAGGAGCATCCAGTAAAAATCGACTTGCATGATCATTTCCTCGAACTCCTTGAATCCTACTGGCTTGGTCAGATAGCTGTTGGCACAGTGGACATAGGATTGGCAAATGTCTTCTTCCCGTTCCGAGGTGGTGAGCATGATTACAGGGATCTTCTTGAGAACAGGATGTTCCTTGATTTGCTTCAATACTTCTATCCCGTCAATGCCGGGGAGTTTGATGTCGAGCATGATCAGGCCCGGGAGGGGATACTTTGCTTTGTCAGCGTACTTCCCACGGTTGAAAACATAGTCGAGCGCGTCTTCTCCGTCAGTCAGAACATCAATCCGGTTTGCATTGCCTGCCTTTCGAATCGCCCGCTTGGTCAGTTCAGCATGTGCCTCCTCATCTTCTACAAGCAAAATGTTGGAAGGTTCATAATCCATGTTCAAGCCTCCTTTTCTTTAAGGGTGAAGTAAAATGTGCTTCCTTTCCCGGGCTCTGATATAAGCCAGATTTTGCCTCCATGGTGTTCGATGATTCGCTTCACAATCGTCAGGCCGACTCCGGTGCCCTCTCCTGCAATCTGTTTTGCGGATGGGAGCCGCTGGAAGACCTGGAAAATCTTATCAAAATCCCTTTGCTCAATGCCAATACCGTTGTCACGGACAAAAAACGCCTTTTGGCCATCCTGTTCTTCAACTCCTACATCAATGCGGGGGGAGGGATTCTCTTTTCCAATATATTTGATCGCGTTTGTCAATAGATTATCCACTACCCGGCCCAATCGCCTTCTATCACCGTAAACGACCGGGAGATCTTCCTGAATGTTAACCACGATACCCCGCGCCTTGATCTGGGGTTGAAGCGCTTTCAGGACATCGTTTACGAGCCTGGCAAAAGGGAGCTCTCTCTTTTTTCGGGTTAGGCGTCCGATGCGGGAAAGAGCGAGCAGGTCGTTGATCAAAAGCTCCATTTTTCGGGCGGCATCGCTTATGTACCTGAGGTATTTCTCTCCGTCTTTTAGGAGGACGTCCCCGAAATCTTCTCTCAAGGCGCCAACGAAACCCTCAATGGTGACGATGGGGCTCTTGAGATCATGGGAGACCCTATAAACAAACGAAACAAGTTCTTCATTCTTGGTAGCGAGCTCGGCAAGCAATGCCTTCAGTCTCTTTTGGTTTTTTTGTAACGCCTCCTCGGCCTTCCTACGCTTGGCGATGTCGCGGGCAGCGGCAAAGACCCCGGCTACACCTCCTTTCGCGTCATGGTAAACCGAGGCATTATAAAGTACAGGCGTGACTTTTCCGTCACGATGTCTAATCTCCAATGGATAATCACGGACATGTCCATGCCTCAGTACATCCAGGTAGCCCTGGCGTGCTTTCTGGGGTTCAGTGAAATATTCTGAGAAACGCGTCCCTATGAGCTTGTCCCTGGGAGATCCGGTGACCAACTCCGTTGCATGGTTTACGTCTGTAATCTTACCCTCAGAGGAAATCATCACTAAGGGATCCAGACTGACTTCGATTAGTTCCCTTGTGTGTCGGTGTAATTCTTCGAGCGTCTCTTCGACCTTCTTGCGCCTAAGGGCTTCTTTCTCTAACTCCTTGACCCTTTGTTCCAATTCTTCATAGGTTGGCTTTTGCTCCATTCCAACGCCCTCCCGTTGGCCTTAACAACAAATGACGTTACTTCTCAGTACAGACCTCGTTAAGTGGACTCAACGACTCAACTATTTGACGATCTCTGCAGTAAGTTGGGGTTGTGTCATTGACCACTTTCTTTTGTTGTTCACTATAACTCTTTGAAAATTGGACTTATATTTTTAGGATTCCTTTTTGTCAACCCCCGCGTCCCCCTTTGCCGGAAAGGGCCTTGACGTTAAAATATCAAGCCAAACAGTTTCTTGAAAAGCCACCCGAGGGCTACAGTTGCTGGCAGCGTCAAAACCCAGGAAAGTAGAATATCAACAGCAATACCCCAGCGTACACTCGAGAATCGACGAGCCACTCCAGCTCCCACGATAGACGAAGCAATGACGTGCGTTGTAGAAACCGGAATGCCAAAAATAGAAGCCAACTGCAACCCACAAGCTGCGGAGGTTTCCGCTGCAAAACCTTGTTCAGGCGCCAGCGGGGCAAGCTTCATA
>DAOURD010000295.1:0-3407 GCA_030625295.1 Desulfobacterales bacterium
GTTTATTCTATAATCTCCCTTATCTTTTGAGACAATTTTTTTATGCTAAACGGCTTCTGAATAAACCCATTACAGCCTCGTTTCAAAATCTCGGTAGCCTCACTGTCAATACTGAAACCACTTGAAAGCAGAACTTTTATGTCTGGGTTGATCTCCTTCATACGGTCATAGGCCTTGCCACCACCCATATTGGGCATGACCATGTCCAGGACAACAAGGTCTACCTCATCTCGTTTTTTCCTGTAAACCTCGATGGCCTCTCTTCCGTCCCTGGCTATGAGTACCCGGTAGCCCATGGCCTCCAACAACTCCTGGGCTACTTCCAGGATGACCTCTTCATCATCCACCAGGAGGACCGTCCCTGCTCCCTTAATGAATCCCTCACCAGTTTTGACAGCTTTCCGGGCCTCTTTTTCTGATGCAGGGAGATAAATCCTGAAGGTAGTCCCGTGCCCCTTCCTGGAATCCACATCAATATATCCGCCATGGCCCTTTACGATACCGTAAGCAGAAGCCAGACCAAGACCGGTACCATGGCCCATCTCCTTGGTCGTAAAAAAGGGCTCAAAGATGCGCTCCATTGTTTTTTTGTCCATGCCCGCGCCTGTATCGATCACCGTTAACAACACATACTTGCCGGGCTTTGGAACATAGAGTTTGCCCTTTATCTCCTCATGGGTGGTATTCATGGTCTTGACGATCAGGTCCCCGCCGGCAGGCATGGCATCTGAAGCATTTACGCAGAGGTTCCACAAAACCTGCTCAATCTGTCCTTTGTCTGCCTTTATCGGAAACAGGTTCTCGGCAAGCTCTCGGTGAACTGTAATCTCCTTTTTTGTCCTGCTAAATGTGTCACATGCCTCTTCCACCAATCGGTTCAGGTCAACGGGCTTGACCTCGTATCTGCCCTTCCTCGCATATCCAAGGAGGTGTGAGGTTAGTTTGGCTCCGCTTTGAACCTGTTTTTCAACCTTCTTCAACCGTTCGTAATGGGGGTGCGTGGAATCGATGTCCATAAGCATCAATGAAACATTTCCCTGGATGCCCATGAGCAGGTTGTTAAAGTCATGGGCAATACCGCCAGCCAGGGTGCCGATGGACTCCATCTTCCCCGCCTGCCGGAGTTGGGCTGCAAGGCGCTTTCGTTCGGTAATGTCACGCAAGGTGTGGACACTGCCTACCGGAGTACCGTCACGATCCAGGTAAGTGGCAACGCTTATACTGACATCAAGAATCTCTCCTTGTTTGGTGTATCGACGGCTCTCAATGGCAGAAAAACTCTCTCCCGCCAGCACCTTATCAATCATCATTTGAGTCTCAGGCCAGTTCTCCTCCGGGACATAGTCTATTTTCTTGCCCAAAAGCTCCTCCGGGGTCCATCTGAAAACATGGGTGAATGCCGGGTTTAAATAGATAACCGCACCCTCCATGTCGTAGACAACAATAGGATCTGGACATGCCTCAAGAACCGTACGATATTTCTCCTCGCTCTCCCGCAGCGCTTCCTCGGCCTGCTCGCGTTTGTTTTTCAATCTTTTTTGCATAAAGGCGTTTCCCACCGTCTTTAACAATTCCTCATGCTCAAACGGCTTTCTGAGGTAATCGTAGGCCCCACCCCTCAGGGCCTCTATGGCTGATTCTATGGAAGCGTGCCCGGTCATGACAATGACTAAGGTCTCTATGTCCTGACTATTTATGTAATCCATGACCCGGTGTCCATCCATCTCCGGCATAACTATGTCCAGAAGGACTAAGTCAAAGCTATTCCGAGATAGATACTCTATAGCCTCTTTGACACTATTACCTGTGTGTATTTCATAGCCCTGGCCACTTAACAAGACCTTCAGGCTGTCACACATACGGGGTTCGTCATCAACAATGAGAATCCTGGGTGTGTAAGACATGGCCACCTCCAATAACTAGACGTCTCGGAATTTCTACAACTCCTTGTAATTATGCATCTTTCAGCGGCAGTTTTCTGAGCCATTGATCTGGAATGATGGAATAGTGGAACAATGGAATGTTGGGGATAAAAGGCCGAAAAGAATCATTTCTAAATTACCTTGATTCCTCGTAACCCAATATTCCACTATTCCAACATTCCACTATTCCAATTGGGGCGAAGCCCCTAAGTTCTCCTTATTTTCAAGGGAGATACTTCCTGAGCCTGTCTCTTTCTGAGGAATAAAAACAATCTCACTCCCTTTATTCTCAATAAACGGTGTTATGGATGCGGGTGCAGCAAGCCGAGAATAACCGCCGCCCGCTTTCAGAATTGTATATTGATGGCGCATGGGCTTGCACCTTCGGGCAAACAAAAAAGGGATGCTGGAAAACCGGGCATCCCTTTTTCCCTGTTTAGATCTAGTCGATACCCCAATCCCACCATGAAAACAAAAAAGGAGCCCCCGCTTGCAGGCAGGACTCCTTTGTGTGGCAGTTTCATTCTGCTAGGGCATATTACTCTTCAGGCATGTTGATTTCCTTCAAGTCATCCCCGAGATATTCACGCTCATTGGGACCCAGTATCCCGAGGGACAGGCAAATCAGCGTCCACAAATGGACTGTCTGATACTTGCCCTCAAAGTGGTGTGCAATATCGTGAATCTGAGCATGGCAATTGTGACACGCGGCAACGCAGTAATCCGCTCCCGTGGCCACAATCTGGTCGAACTTGATTTTGCCATAGGCATGACGCTCATCAACATATCCTGATTGGAGAAAGCCGCCGCCGCCGCCGCAACAGTAGTTGTTGGACTTATTCGGCCACATTTCGACAAAGTTTTCTTCGCCCACAACAGACTTCACCACATACCGCAGATCGTCTGCCACTGGATCCCCATAGCTTTTGCGTATTATCTGGCACGGATCCTGAACCGTGAATTTGATCTTCAGATCGTTGTTCCAGTCAGAATTCACCTTCAGCTTTCCTTCCCGGATCCATTTGGCGTAATATTGGTAGATGCTCGCAACTTCCATATCGCAGGGAATATTGAATTTTTTCAGTCCTTCCAGGACTGAGAAGGTTACGTGCCCTCATTCGGTATTGAGATAGACCTTGCATCCAAGGTCTGACGCGTGCGTAACACTTGTACGCGTGACATGCTCCCACGCATTGTCGTCGGCAAGGAACATGCAGTAGTTCTCCCCGCCCCATCCCTTGCTGCCGTAAGTCCAGTCAACTCCAGCAACGTGAAGGATCTTCCAGAGCGGAATCAGCTCGTCCGCTTCGGTCGCGGGCTCCCTGGAATTCTGATTCAGGAAAAACTTGGCTTCCTTCTTGTCTATTGGCGCCTCCAGTTTTTCCCAGCCTTTCTGAGTGTCCTTCACCTCTTCGAGCACATCTTCTACAACAAACTGAAAGTCTTCTGGAGCCACACCCATGGCGCTACCGCTGTCGTTTTTGA
>DAOURD010000388.1:0-2553 GCA_030625295.1 Desulfobacterales bacterium
GAGCGCTTATCAGAGCCTTTTGCAAACGGCTTATCAGACAAAATTCTACTTAAGGGTTGACAAAAGCCCATTATCTTGACAGATATCATTAAATGACTTTTTTGTCACACTGTTCTGCTGAGCAACAAGAGGAAGGCATCATTTATGAAAAACACCTCTTGTACCGACTTTCATAAAGGACAACTGGCTGCTATAGGCACGTAAGGAAGAGAACATAGAAACTCTGCTGCTCAGAATTATAAACGATTACGGTCTGGCAGACCTTGCTTTGGCAGGAATCGTTTAAATAATAAGAGGTGATTTGGACTTTCATTATCCTAGATCCGACAAAATGGACAGGCAGAGTCAAAACTGACGTTAAAAGCAAGGAGCACTGATTATGAATGATACGCCATTTATTCTCTGGTTCAACGAAATCGGGATCAAAGACGTACCCTTGGTAGGCGGGAAAAATGCATCTCTCGGCGAGATGTATCGGCATCTTACTGAAAAGGGTGTGATGGTGCCGAACGGCTTTGCCATCACGGCTGATGCATACAAACATCTCCTGAAAGAGGCTGGTATCGAGCAGGCCATGCGGGATGCTCTCGATGGATTGGATACCCACGATATTGCCGATCTCGGCAAAAGAGGGGAAAAAGTCAGGAACATAATTCTAAATAGCAAGTTTCCTGAGGACCTGGAGAAGGCTATCAAAGACTCATATTCCATGATGGAAAAGATCTACGGCAAGGATGTCGATGTTGCCGTAAGGTCGTCAGCCACTGCCGAGGACCTCCCTGACGCATCCTTTGCCGGGCAGCAGGAGACATATCTCAATATCAGGGGGCCGGAGCAACTCCTTGATGCCTGCCATCGCTGCTTTGCAAGCCTGTTTACCAACCGGGCCATTTCCTATCGCCAGGACAAGGGGTTCGGGCATTTCGATGTCTATCTCTCCATAGTAATCCAGAAAATGATTCGCAGTGACAGTTCCAGCGCCGGGGTCATATTTACTATAGACACCGAGAGCGGTTTTGAGGACGTGGTTTATATTACCGGGTCCTGGGGTTTGGGTGAAAACGTAGTCCAAGGCGCAGTAAATCCTGATGAATTTTATGTGTTCAAGCCGACGCTAAAGGCAGGTTACAGCCCGGTGGTCAGTAAGAAACTTGGGTTAAAACAGAAAAAGATGATCTATACCAGTGATCCCAAAGATCCGGTGAAAAATGTAAGCACTTCAGACGAAGAGCGTCACCATTTTGTCCTCTCAGATGATGAACTGGTTACCTTGGCCAAATGGTCATGCATCATAGAGGATCACTACGGCAAGGCAATGGACATTGAATGGGCCAAGGATGGTGACGGAGATAAGGTCGGTTCGGGTGGGCTCTTCATCCTTCAGGCCAGGCCGGAGACGGTCCATTCCCAGAAGGACAAAAACTTCATGGAGACTTATGTCCTTAAGGAGACCGGAGACGTTCTTGCCACCGGAAAGGCCGTGGGTGCCAAGATAAGCCAGGGCAAGGTCAATATTATTGAAGACGCCAGCAAGATTCTGGAATTCAAGGAAGGAGAAGTACTGGTTACCGACATGACCGATCCGGACTGGGAGCCCATCATGAAGATCGCTTCTGCCATTGTTACTAACCGGGGCGGACGCACCTGCCATGCAGCTATAGTGTCGAGAGAACTTGGCATCACTTGCATTGTGGGCACTGAGGACGGCACTGAAAAGATTACTTCAGGTCAGGAGGTCACAGTGTCCTGCGCAGAGGGTGAAGAGGGGCGGATCTACAAAGGTCTCCTGGATTTTGAAATCGAGCGCATTGATTTCAGTGAGGTGCCAAAGACCAAGACACACATCATGATGAATGTCGGGATTCCGGAACAGGCATTTACCCAAGGGCAGATCCCTAACGAAGGAGTCGGGCTTGCGCGCCTTGAATTTATCATCAACTCCCACATAGGTATCCATCCCCTTGCCCTGCTCAACTATGCGGAACTAAAGGAAAAGGCCGCATCTGATCAAGAGATGGCAAATGTGATAGAGGCCATTGACGCAAAGACTGTTGCCTATGACGACAAGACCAGGTTCTTTGTGGATACGCTGGCCCAGGGTGTGGCTACAATCGGAGCGGGTTTTTATCCCAACGACGTCATTGTGCGCATGTCGGATTTCAAAAGCAACGAATACGCCAATTTGATCGGGGGACACCAGTATGAGCCTGTTGAAAGCAACCCGATGATCGGGTGGCGCGGCGCCTCCCGTTACTATGCAGAGGCCTTTGAGCCTGCCTTTGCCCTGGAGTGCGAGGCGCTCAAGAAAGTGCGCAACGAAATGGGCCTTACGAACGTAAAGGTCATGATCCCATTCTGCCGTACTGTTGAAGAGGGTAAAAAAGTTATCGAAGTCATGAAAAAGCATGGCCTGGTTCAGGGTGAAAACGGCCTTGAGGTCTATGTCATGTGCGAGATCCCGAGCAACGTCATCCTTGCGGATCAGTTTGCCGAGGTCTTTGATGGCTTTTCCATAGGATCGAATGACCTGACACAGCTCACCCTCGGGCTTGA
>DAOURD010000123.1:0-5257 GCA_030625295.1 Desulfobacterales bacterium
GGGATTCCTTTACAATCATAGGCCTGCTATTCGTTATCTTTTACCGGGACTGGAAACTGGCCCTGATTGCAGTCACTGTTTTTCCTGCTGCTGTAATTCCCATTGTGAAATTCGGCAGGCGCGTGCGGCAATTCAGCACCCGGTGCCAGGAAGCCATTGCAGACATGAGTTCCCTTCTCCATGAGACCTTTACGGGGACGAGAATCGTAAAGGCATTTGCGATGGAACCGTACGAAAATAAGCGTTTTTTTGAAAGAACCCTTCAGTTGTTCAAGTATGAAATGAAAGCTGTAAAGATAAAATCGATGTCTTCGCCCGTGATGGAACTGCTAGGTGGCATCGGCATCACTTTTATTATCTGGTACGGTGGATACAAGGTGATCACGGGGACCTCGACACCAGGGACCTTCTTTTCTTTTATGGCCGCGCTCATCATGTTGTATGCGCCTGTCAAGAGAATCAGTCCACTGAACAACGTTATCCAGGAAGGCCTGGCTGCGGCTGTTCGAATCTATGACATTCTCGATACTGATTCGGACATTATAGAGCGGCAGGATGCTGTGGAGCTCGAGCCAAAGGATCACGGAGTGGTTTTCCGAAATGTGTCTTTCAAATATGACGAGCAACTGGTCCTGAGAAACATCAATCTTGAGGTGAAAAGCGGCGAACTTATAGCCCTGGTAGGCGTCAGCGGCGGTGGCAAGACCACCCTGGTGAATTTGATTCCGCGCTTTTATGATGTGACCGAAGGGGCAATCCTCATTGACGGGCATGATGTCCGGGATGTGACCATTGGCTCTCTTCGCAGACAGACAGGCATTGTCACGCAAGACCCCATTCTTTTCAATGATACCATTAGAAACAATATTGCCTATGGCAATCTTAATGCGTCAGAGGCCGACATCATTGCAGCTGCCAGGGCCGCCTACGCTTATGATTTCACTCAAAGTTTTCGCGACAAGTTCGGGACTATTGTCGGCGAAAGTGGTGTACGGCTTTCCGGGGGGGAAAAGCAGCGCATTTGCATTGCCCGTGCGCTTTTGAGGAATGCCCCTATCCTGATTCTGGATGAAGCCACCTCCTCACTCGATACTGAGTCGGAGCTGGCTGTTCAGCGTGCCCTTGAAAATTTGATGAAGGGGCGGACGACCTTTGTGATCGCCCACAGGCTTTCCACTGTTCGACATGCTGATCGGATCATCGTGATTGTGAACGGGACGATTGTAGAGGAGGGCAAACACGAGGAACTCTTGGCCCTCCGTGGTGAGTATTCTAAGCTTCACGAAATACAGTTTGACGATAACAGATGAAACTGAACACCCATATCAACAGATATGTCTTCAGGGAGATGATACCTCCCTTTCTCATCAACCTGATCTTGTTTACCTTTATTTTCCTGATGGCCGAGATACTCGAAGTTACGGACCTGATCGTGAACCATAGGGTGAGTGTCTCTTCTGTCCTCCTCATGTTGATCTGCTCCATACCTTCTTTCCTGGTTTTTGTTCTTCCTATGTCGATCATGATGGGTGTGCTACTTGCTTTTCTGAGATTGTCAAATGACAATGAGATCACTGCACTGAAATCGGCCGGGCTTAGCATCTTCAGGCTTCTTTTTCCCGTATTCGTCTTTTGTCTTATCGGGTGTTTGGTGACCGGTTTTATGTCTATATATGGGTCGCCGTGGGGGAGGCTTTCTTTTAAGGCGTTGCTGTTTGAAGCCGCCAAATCGAATATTGACATAGGGCTAAAAGAGAGGACATTCAACGACAGTTTCAAGAATGTTATGCTGTATGTGGGTAAAATCGACGCGCAAGACAAGACCCTGGGCGATGTTTTTATTGAAGACCGGCAGACTCCAGGAACGGTAAGCACTGTTGTTGCTCCCAAGGGGAAGTTTTTTTTCGATTCGGAAAGACTGACCTTCCGGTTGAGACTGTTCAACGGGATTATCAATAAGGTGGACCAGAAGAATAAAACCGCACATTCTGTTAGCTTCGATATCTATGATTTTAAGCTTGAAGTCGCCCAGGTTCTATCTGCAAGAAAACATGGCCAAAAAGGGAGAAAAGAGATGAGTTTGGGGGAATTGCGCCACAGTTTAAGGGAAGCTGCCAGGAAAAATGCAAAATACTATTTGACGTTGATGGAATATCACAGAAAATTCTCCATCCCGTTTGCATGTTTTGTCTTTGGACTTATAGCAGTCCCCCTGGGAGTTCAATCAAAGTCTGCAAAGCGATCTTTTGGGATGGTTCTTGGTCTGTTTTTCTTTCTAATTTACTACATATTTCTGTCTGCGGGCTGGGTCTTTGGCGAGGCAGGGGTATGCCCGCCGGTCGTTTGCATGTGGGGCCCTAACCTGGTGATCGGGTCTGTTGGTCTATATCTACTCATCTTGAGTGCAAAAGAACGCCCTCTAAAGGGAATTTCTGTGTTGCCGAGGATATTCATGCGACAGAGGTTTAGGGCTCGCCCAGAAATGACTTCGCAGAATTCGCGCTCAGATTTGGGTTAGATTTGGTGGTCTTTTCCTCTCCGCAGGGTTTCCGTCTTATGACGATAATTCACAAGTACCTGACCAAGGAATTACTGAAGTATTTTTGTATAGTCGTGGCCACTGTCGTGGGCATATATATGGCCGTCGATTTTTTTGGAAAGATCGACAATTTTCTGGAGGCCAGGCTGCCCATCTCAAGGGCCCTTGCTTTTTTTGCGCTCAAGATTCCTTTTATAGTGGCACAGATAACGCCAGTGGGGGTGTTGCTGGCTGTGCTCATAGTCTTTGGCCTAATGGTCAACAGTAATGAGATAGTAGCCTTGAAAAGTGGTGGGGTGAGCGTTTTTTATCTGTTCAAGCCTGTCCTTGTTCTGGGGCTGATATTCAGTGCCCTGCTTTTCTTCTTTTGCGAGGTGTTGGTCCCGATAACTATGGGGAGAGCAAATAAAATATGGCACAGTGAAGTCAAAAAAGAATCTGCAGTTACTTCCAGGGAAAAGAATATCTGGATCAAAGGTAATCGCTCCATTTCCCACATTACATATTTTAAGCCCTCTAATGAGACTATATTCGGCGTAACACTGAATTATTTTGACGAGGGCTTCCGCCTGACAAAGCGGATTGATGCTCAAAAGGGTGTTTACAAGGGAGGAAGATGGCATTTGTTCAATGTTGTCGAGCAGGATCTGGTGAAGGATGATAAAAGCTACAAAGTAACCTATCGCGTAGAAAGTCCTGCAAGGCTTGAATTTGTTCCCGAAGACCTGAAGAGGGTGGTGAAGAAGTGTGAAGAAATGAGTTATGGTGAGCTGTCTACATACATACAGGAGGTGGAAGAAGAAGGATACGATGCCGCCAGCTACAGGGTGGACCTCAACGCCAAAATAGCTTTTCCACTTGTTTGTGTTATCATGAGTATTGTGGGGACTGGCCTGGCCTTGTGGAGAAAAAAGAAAGAAGGGTTTGCCAGTAGTGTTGTTTACGGTATTGGGATGGCATTCCTTTACTGGACCCTTTACAGCTTCTGTTTATCGTTGGGATATGGCGAGATATTGCCACCAATGATAGCAGCCTGGTTAACCAACGCCATATTTGCATGTCTTGGCACCCTCATGCTACTCAATACCAATTGAACATGGTTGACGTATGGGCTTTTCCTTAATCCAAAATACCATACAGCGGGTGATGACTCAAGGGGATGTTGCTGAATCGGCCTTTTCATCACCTTCTGAATGGGTACTTTATGCATGTTCCCAGGTATACCAACTGGCGGCAAGATCCAGGATACATCTCTACGAGAATGGTATTCTTGAGCAGAAGAGTCTCCCGTGCAAGGTTGTATCCATAGGCAATATAACCATGGGCGGCACTGGAAAGACCCCTATGGTGCGCTATGTGGCAAGTCTATTGAAAGGGCTCGGCCTAAAGGTAGCTGTCATCAGCAGGGGATATGGCGGTTATACACAACGTTCCGGAGGAATTGTCTCAGATGGCAAGACCACATTTATGGGACTGCGGGCATCGGGTGACGAACCGCAACTCCTGGCCTCAAAACTCAAGGGAATCCCTTTATTCGTGGGAAAGGACCGCTATCGGGCTGGCAGACGGGCCATTAGCAGGTTCGGCGCATCAGTCCTGATCCTTGACGATGCGTTTCAGCACTTGCCTTTGAAAAGGGATTTAGACCTATTGCTTTTAGACAGCACACGGCCCTTTGGCAATGGCTATTGCATTCCAAGGGGCACACTGCGGGAACCTGTGGAACAGATGAAACGGGCCAGTGCCTTCGTCCTAACTCGATGGACAGAAGACAGCAATTTGACTCGAGGGCCCTCTATGATTGAGCCCTATGTCCAGGGGCGTCCGATTTTCAGGTGCATGCATGTACCTGAAACGCTGTTTGTGCCTGCCCGAAAGAAGGCCCTCGATCTAGCGAGTTTGAAGGGACGAAGGCTTTTTGCTTTTTCTGGTATTGCCCGAAATGAGTTCTTTCGTGAAACCATTGCCAAGCTTGAAGGCCATGTCGCTGGTTTCTTGGAGTTTCCGGACCATCATCGGTATGCCCATCACGATCTGGGGCTCATTTGGAAAAGGGCCAGGGACTTGAATGTGGACAACATCATCACGACCGAGAAGGATTACGTGAATATTTTGACGGAGATTCCATCAATGCCGCAACTCTTTGTTCTTGCGATTTCCATCTCGTTTGGGGATGATACAGAAGCCTTTACAAGGTATTTAAAGAGCGAACTTAGTTCGCTTCGCTCACAATTGGAATAATGGAATGTTGGAATACTGGAACATTGGGTTAAGAGGAATAGAAATAATTTAGAAATGATTTTTTTCGGCCTTTTATCCCCAACATTCCACTATTCCACTATTCCAACATTCCATATTGATGGCTCAGAAAAGCGCCACTGAAAGATAAATGATTACAACCGGTTGTAGAAATTCCGAGACGCCAAATTATCCCTTAGATTCATGCCAAAATAATGGGTTAACAGCAACGGCAAATGGAGCTGTAAAAGGTGTAACATGGCGAGCGAAGCGAAGCAATCCGGCGAAGCCGTTGCGAGCCCCGAGTATTCGGGCGAAGCAATCCCCGTCAATAAGCAGATCACTTCACTTCGTTCGTGACGACCCTTCGGATCGGATTGCGGAGCCTGTTCCGAGCAAAGCAAGGGGAATTCCTAAAAGTCCCCCTTTTCTAAAGGGGGACCCGCCTGCCAACGCCTCGCTCGCAGGGAAGCTAGAATG
>DAOURD010000010.1:0-10168 GCA_030625295.1 Desulfobacterales bacterium
GGTCTGGGCCAGGGAGAAATCTTGATAAGCTGACAAAATGGGAGGAGCGAACACTTACATCCAGATAGCTAAATAGGAATAGAACTATTAGCTCTGGAGGCCAGGTCAAACTACGACCGCCAGAGGTGGTGACTTATGCACCTCCCGACCTCAGGGGTTGATGTCTTTCCCCTAATCCCGTTCATTGTTGCCTTTGTGGTTTCCTTTTTTACCTCAATGGGTGGTGTGTCAGGAGCCTTTCTGCTACTCCCTTTTCAAGTCAGCGTGCTTGGGTTTACCAGCCCTTCGGTTAGTCCTACAAATCTGGTTTACAATATTGTTGCTATCCCAAGTGGCGTTTACAGATACATCAAAGAAGGGAGAATGGCGTGGTATTAGGCTCCTCTACGATTTGACAGAAAAGGCAACCGCAAAAAAGATGAAAACCAAGGTACTTGAGGAGAGATTCAAGGAAAGGTCTACCCTGATGAGAAAAGGTCTAGAATCAGGTGCTGTCCAGGATGGAGTTATTAAAACCGTCAAGTTTTCATTGACCAAATATACATATAGATTCTATGGAGAAACCTTTTCCTTCAACACTATAGCCCTTTTTGCGCTCACTTTTATCGTGGGGATCATAGGAGGAACTTATGGCATAGGTGGAGGGGCAATCATTGCTCCATTTCTGATAGCGATTTTCGGCCTTCCTGTTTATACCATAGCAGGCGCTGCACTGCTCGGGACCTTCTTGACCTCAATTGCGGGGGTGGTTTTCTACACCATGATAGCTCCCATTTATGCTCACACTGGGTTGGCAATCGCCCCTGACTGGATGCTGGGGGTTCTTTTCGGTGCTGGGGGTTTTCTGGGCATGTATTGTGGTGCAAGGGCACAAAAGTATATGCCTGCCAAGGCCATAAAACTGATACTCGCCCTGGTTATTTTGTTTCTTTCTTTGAGATATATTGTGAATATCTTTGGCTGACTCAATGCTTTCGAGAAACCCGCGCGGGATAGGAGGCTCTCCTTCCTGCCTTGAAACAGTATGATGCCGACAAGAAAATTGCGTTTTCGTCAAGTAACTGATATGTTAAATAGAGAACCTAAAGATCAGCATGCTGTCACCTTTAGGTTTTCTGCTTTCAGGCCCTGGTGAAAGAAGGTGGTGATGCGATGAATGACATGTTGCGAATAATCGGTGAACAGAAGGCCAAGGAGTCAGAGGAAGAATCCGTTGGCCGCAAACTGGCGGAGGAGGCGCTGCGGGAGAGTGAGAAGAAATATCGTACGGTTCTTGAGGCATCTCCCGACCCTACTGTTGCCTACGACATGGAGGGTGCGGTTATCTATTTAAGCCCGGCATTCACCCAGGTTTTCGGATGGACCCCGGAGGAGCTTTTGGGCAAGAAAATAGACTATGTCCCGGAGGAGAACTGGCCCGAGACTCAAATGATGATTGATAAGGTGATGGCGGGAGAGAGTTTCTCTGGCATTAAGAGCCGTCGATACACCAAACAAAGAGAGATTCTTGATGTCAGTATAAGCGTTGCCACTTACCTGGATCGTAACGGTATTCCGGTAGGCAGTGTCCACACCTTGCGAGACATTACCGAACGAAAGCGCCTTGAAGCCCAACTCCGGCAGGCGGGGAAGATGGAGTCCATCGGCACCCTGGCTGGAGGTATTGCCCATGACTTTAACAACCTGCTCATGGGCATCCAGGGTAATGTCTCCTTGATGCTTATGGATATGGATTCCACACACCCGTATCATGACCGGTTAAAGAACATTGAAAACCAGGTTCAAAGCGGAGCCAGACTAACCTCACACCTCCTTGGATATGCCAGGAAGGGCAGATACGAGGTCAAGCCCGTTGACCTGAACCAATTGGTAGAAGAGACCTCTGACACCTTTGGCAGAACCAGAAAGGAGATTACGATTCATCGAAAGCTTGCCGAAGACTTGTTTGCAATAGAGGCAGACCAGACACAGATAGAGCAGGTGCTTTTGAATCTGTTTGTAAATGCCGCAGATGCCATGTCTGGCGGTGGGGATCTTATCTTGAAAACCATGAATACGACCCACAAGGAGATAAAGGGCAAGCTCTATGTTCCAAAGCCCGGGAAGTATGTGTTGTTAACGGTGATCGATACAGGCGCGGGCATGGACAAAAAGACAATGGAGCGCATCTTTGAGCCCTTTTTTACGACCAAGGAGATGGGCCGTGGCACCGGTCTTGGTCTGGCTTCTGCTTACGGTATCATCAAGGGCCATGGCGGATATATTGATGTGGGATCCAGGAAGGGGCACGGGACGACCTTCAGTATCCATCTGCCTGCATCAGAAAAGAGGGTCCAGAAAGCTGTCAAAGGTGCTGAGCACTTCATTAAGCGAACTGGAACGATCCTCCTGGTAGACGATGAAGAGGTCATCCTGGAAGTAGGCCAGGAATTGTTGGAGGCCATGGGCTACCGGGTACTGATAGCCGGGGACGGAAAAAAGGCTATCGAAGTCTATGAAAAAAATCAGGATGACATAGACATCGTCATTTTGGACATGGTTATGCCCAACATGGGTGGCGGCGAAGCCTATGACCGCATGAAAGAGATCAACCCCGACATAAAGGTCCTCCTTTCAAGCGGATACGGCATAAATGGTGAAGCCAGTGAGATACTGAAACGAGGCTGTGATGGATTTATCCAGAAGCCATTCAAAATCAAAGAGTTGTCTGGAAGAATAAGAGGTATTCTGGAATGAGATCAGGAATCGGTATAGACGCGCCGGTTACTTTTGCCGATGGTACAGTACACTTCATAGTTGATCGTCCCGATCCTTGTTGCAATCTCCTCGGCTGTGATCCGCTCTTTGCCCTGGGCCCCCAATAGAACCACTTCATCGCCAACTGCAACACCCTCAACCCCGGTGACATCCACCATGGTCAGGTTCATGCACACGCGACCGACCACTGGCACGCGTCGCCCCTGGATCAGCACCTCTCCGTTATTCGAAAGCAAACGACTGTATCCATCATCATACCCGACAGGGATGGTTGCGATGATGCACCTTTGTCGCGTCATATAGGTACGACCGTAGCTGACCGAAGTGCCCGGGAGGACCGTTCTGATCTGAATCACACGGGACTTGAAAGTCATGACCGGCTTGAAGGAAGCTGCCGCAGCCCATCTCTGAGCAGGCGGCGAACCGTAAAGAAGGATTCCAGGTCGTGCCATACCAAGATCCAGGCCCTTATTCCCCAGAATCGCACCACTATTTGCAACATGAACACTCCCCCGGAAGCCCACGAGTCGCCCGCACTCCTCCACAGCCTCCTGAAATCTCTTTATCTGCTGGTCGGTAAAGGCGTGACTTGGCTGATCGGCGACGGCAAGGTGGGACAATATCCCTTCGACTTGAATTCCTTTTAGGGGCAAGAGCTGTTTTAAAAAGTTCCGGAGGTCTCCGGTGCAAACCCCCAGCCGGGTCATACCGCTGTCCACCTTGACATGGACCGGTGTCACCTTGCCCTGTTCAGCCGATATTCGGGAGAGTTTTTCCGCAATGTCCAGTTGAAAGAGTGCAGGTGTGAGATCATGTTTGACAGCGGCTGAAACCTCATCTGATTGGATTCCCATCATGATCAAGATCGGAACCTCGCAGCCAGCTTTTCTGAGCTCCAGTCCCTCTTCCAGTTCGAATACCCCGAGATAATCAATGCCCGCCGACACCAGGGTCCTGGCCACCGGTATCATGCCATGGCCGTAAGCATCTGACTTGACAACGGCAATAATGCGGGTATGCGGGCCGGCCAATCGCTTGATCTCAAAAAAATTGTGCCTGAGTGCACCAAGGTCAATGGTCACTACGTTCGGTATCATGCTACCCACTCACCGTTTCTTTCGTCCTCTCTTAGAGTTTGTCATCCTCAGTAGCAAAATGGAGTATTGGAGTATTGGAGTATTGGAGTATTGGAGCTTTTCGATTTTGGATTTTGAATCGGCAATCCAAAATCTATTTGATGCCCATGGTTCTTAGTCTTTCGCATATTCCATTACTCCAGCACTCCATTACTCCAACACTCCCTTATCGCTTACGTATCATCGTTCGGCTCCCATGGGGGAAGTTCAACTGTGAAGGTACTGCCCTTACCTTCAGTGCTTTCCACGTAGATGCTGCCACCGAATGTTTCAACAATGCGCACACTGATGGCAAGCCCCAGGCCGGTACCCTTACCCGGGGGCTTTGTAGTATAGAACGGATCAAAAATTTTGTTGAGCTCAGAGGCGGCAATCCCCTTACCCGTATCAGAAACAGAGACTTGAATGAACTCTGTCGGGTGCTGGTCTGAGCCTGTAGTCTCTGTCGCAGGAGAGATTCGTTTGCTGGCGATGGTCAGGGATCCTCCTTCTTCCATGGCGTCACACGCGTTAAGCATCAGATTGATCAGAACCTGTTTCAATTGGTTGGCATCGGCCCACACCATCCCGACACCTTGCTCAAGTTGCGTCTCTATCTTAATAGATGCCATCAGACTTTGACCACTAAGAAAAGATGTGCTCTCCATGATCAGGGCATTCACATCCAGGGGGGCTGGCTCAGACGGCGAGGGTCTTGAAAAATCGAGGAGCTCGCGAATGATGGTATTGATTCTGGTCACCTCTTTCTCAATACGTCCGAGATAATCGATGGCTTCGGTGTTGCCTGCAACGTGATCCGCTAAAAGATTCGTATAACCCAGGACAGCTCCGATCGGATTGCCGACTTCGTGGGCCACGCCTGCGGCAAGCCGGCCCAAAGAAGAGAGTTTTTCTGAGCGCAGCACCTCCTCCCTGGCCTGCTTGAGCTCCAGGTTGGCCGTTTCCAGAGAACGGATATGGGCTTCCAGACGCTCCTTGTTTTCCGCAAGCCTTTTTAGCATCCGATTAAGGGCCATGGTGAGGTGCGCAATCTCATTTTGATCGCTCCTGGTCATCATAGAAAAGAGATCCGTCTCTTCAAAATGATCGGCTATCCTGACCAGGCGCTGGATGGGCCGGATTACGATCCTGGACAGAAGAAAGTTTCCAAAGACAACAAGCACCAGCACATTCAAACCTATGTAAAACCAGATGAGCGTGCGGGACTTCCTTAACCCCTGGCTCATTGCATCGATCCGAACAGGTACTCTGACAGCCGCAATGCATTGTCCATTGGCAAAGATCGGGGCTGTAACTGTAACCAGGGTACGTTCCCTGTTTATCTTTGTGCTGGGCTTTGCCGTTCTGAGGACGCTGGCAATCTCACTGTCGCCAGGTTCGTTTGACCACTTTGGATGCTCCTCACCAACCCATAACGAGCCATCCCTTCCGACTACAAGGATCTCATCATACAGTCCTGAATGGCCCATCCAGGAAATACCGTTGCGAAGGCGCTCTTTTAACAGTTTAAGAGAAGCCGGGCTTGCCTGTTTCTTGCTGCCCCCAACAGCCGCCTGTATCCTTTGGACGACTGCCATGCCATCAGCCGTCTTATATCGAAGCAAGTCCCTCTCCGTGATCCTCAAAATCACAAAGCTGGTCAAGGTCATGGCAGCCACCAAGAGAACGGTTAGACTTAGCAAAATTTCGGTCCGAAGACCAAAGATAAAGGTACGTTTTGGCATTATCTTAGAATCTGTACGTACCAGCCAATTATTTGCGGCCCGAAAAACAGGAAAAGCAGGGCACCAAGGCTGAGAAAGGGACCAAAAGGGATCGCCAGCTTTCGTCCCTCTTCCGCGCGAAGGGCCAAAGCTATGCCCACTACTGTTCCAATAGCTGATCCAACAAAAACCGTAAATATGACGCCTTTCCAGCCCAAAAACGCGCCAATCATGGCCAGTAACTTGATATCACCGCCACCCATCCCTTCCCTTTTGGTCAGCAAATAGTAACCCAAGGCAATCAAAAGCAGAACACCTCCGCCCAGGATGATCCCAAACAAGGATTCTTTGTACGTGATGCGACCGAGGACCAGCGACGTGAGGAATCCGACCACGATACCAGGGTAGGTAATAACATCAGGGATGATCTTATGATCAATGTCAATGAACGTAATCACCAGAAGGGCCGCGACCAGTGCGTACAGAAAAATGCCTTCCCAAGAGAGGCCATAACGTATAAAGACGGCAACTGCAAACAGACCCGATACAAGTTCAATTAGGGGATATCTCAAGGAGATTGCGGTTCCGCAATGCCGACATCGCCCTCGAAGCCAAAGATAGCTTGCCACGGGCACGTTATCATAAAAGGCGATCTTGGCCTTGCAGCCTGGACACATAGAGCGTGGCCGTATCAAAGAAATGGATCGGGGAAGGCGGTAAATACACACATTCAAAAAACTCCCCACCGCCATACCGAACAAGAAGATGAAAAGCCTAAGAATCAAGGGCTACCCCACAATACGTCAGTTTGGCCGGTTAAGCCGGTTGAAGCCGTTGACGGGCTCAACCGACCCAACCTGCCTTCGTAAGATGGCAATATCACAAATATTTAAGGGGTAAGTATAGAGAATAGGTCAAAAAAGCAAGATTTTTGTTGTCATTAGGATACCATTTCTTATATTATATGTTTGTGTTTAGGGGCTCAACGGGCTCAACGGAAACGGAGGAACCTGCATGGCACAAACAGATATGGTCGATTCCATTGACATCATACAAGAAGATGGTGAACCCATAGACATTCCGGATATACTCCCCCTTCTTCCCGTGCGTGACGTTGTTGTCTTCACGTATATGATCCTTCCCCTATTTGTGGGTAGAGACAAATCGATTCGCGCCGTGGATGCAGCTATGGCTAAAGATCGCCTCCTTCTTCTGGTCACCCAAAGTGACGTTACGGCTGAAAACCCCACACCCAAGGAGATTTACAGGGTGGGCACGGTGGCTATGATCATACGTATGTTCAAGCTTCCGGACGGCAGGGTAAAGGTCCTGGTCCAGGGCTTGGGCAAGGCTCGGATAATAGATTATACAGAAACAAAGCCTTTCTACCAGGTCAGAATCGGACAGATTTCCGAACAGGAAGAGGAGAAAACGAGCGTTGAGGCCGAAGCGCTCATGCGTAATGCCTGTGAACAGACAGAAAAGATACTTGACTTGCGAGGCGAGCTGACCAGTGATGTGAGCGCCATTTTGAGCGAAATTGATGAGCCGGGGCGATTGGCGGATTTGGTGGCTTCAAACCTTAAATTGAAGGTAGAACAAGCCCAGGGCATTCTGGAGATGACTGATTCCATTCAGAAGCTTCATCGAGTGAATGAACTCCTGAGCAAGGAATTGGAAGTTTCTTCCATGCAGGCCAAAATCCAGTCAGATGCCAGGGAAGAGATCTCGAAGACCCAGCGAGAATATTTTCTCAGGGAGCAGATGCGAGCCATCCACAAGGAATTGGGAGATATTGACGAAAAGGCCCAAGAGATTTCAGAATATACCAAAAAGATCAAGAAAGCCAAGATGTCAAAGGAGGCTGAGAAAGAGGCATTCAAGCAACTAAAGCGCCTCGAGCAGATGCACCCCGATGCTGCGGAGGCATCCATTGTGCGCACCTACCTGGATTGGCTGGTTGAGGTCCCGTGGAGCAAATCGACCAAAGAAGTCCTGGATATAAGGAAGGCTCAGCAAGTCCTGGATAAGGACCATTATGATCTCGAGAAGGTAAAGGATCGTATCCTGGAATATCTAAGCGTGCGGAAGCTCAACAAGCAAATGAAGGGTCCCATACTCTGTTTTGTGGGCCCTCCTGGAGTGGGCAAGACCTCTCTCGGGCGATCGATTGCAAGGGCTATGAACCGGAAGTTCTTTCGCATGTCCCTGGGTGGTATTCGGGACGAGGCCGAAATCCGGGGACACCGCCGCACATACATTGGAGCGATGCCGGGACGGATCATTCAGGGATTGAAGCAGTGTGGTACGAGCAACCCTGTATTCATGATGGATGAAGTGGATAAGATTGGTGCTGATTTTCGCGGGGACCCATCTGCTGCCCTGCTTGAAGTCCTCGATCCGGAACAAAATGTCAGCTTCAGTGACCACTATCTGAACACCTCCTTTGATTTGTCAAAGGTTATGTTTATCACCACGGCCAACCTGGTCGACCCTATCCACCCGGCCTTGAAAGATCGGATGGAAACTATAGAGCTTGCCGGATATACAGAAGAAGAGAAACTTGCCATTGCCCAACAGTTTTTGATCCCGCGCCAGATCAAGGAAAACGGGATCACGTCAAAACATGTAAGGATTGGCCCAGGGGCGCTGCGGAATATCATATCACAGTATACCTTAGAGGCTGGCCTCAGGAACCTGGAACGCGAGATCGGCACCATATGCCGCAAGGTGGCCCGCAAAGTGGCTGAAGGCGAGAAGGGACCGTTCACCATCACCTGCACCAATCTTCACCGCTACCTGGGTGTACCGAAATACCTCCAGGAATTGGAGCAGGAATCACATGAGATCGGAGTTGCTACAGGGCTGGCGTGGACACAAGCTGGGGGAGAGGTACTGTATGTAGAGGCATCTACGATGAAAGGAAAGGGTGACTTGATCCTTACAGGCCAACTCGGAGAGGTGATGCAGGAGTCTGCAAAGGCCGCTCTGACTTATGTCCGCTCTAATGCAAAGGCCGTTGGAATTAGCGACAATTTTTTCCAGGACATCGACATTCACATACACGTTCCTGCAGGGTCGATTCCCAAGGACGGGCCTTCGGCTGGGGCCACTATGGCCACGGCGTTGGCTTCCACCTTGAGTGGGCGACCGGTGAGTAGGGATGTGGCCATGACCGGAGAGATCACCCTCCGTGGGCGTATACTTCCAGTGGGGGGACTAAAGGAAAAGGCATTAGCAGCGCTCAGGGCCGATGTACGCAAGGTCATTATCCCCGAGAAAAACAAGAAGGATCTGACCGAAATTCCCTCAAACATTAAGCGCAAACTTACCTTTTTGCCGGTAAGTCACGTGGACGAGGTCTTGAGGATTGCCCTGAAAGAAAAACCCGTCAGAGAGCAAACCGGGAAGTCTGGTTGAGTGGTCGAAGAACAGCCATGAAAATCCTTGGAGTTGATACATCTACCCAGACGGGGAGTGTTGCCGTTCTGGAAGGCGATACGGTGTTAGCTGAGGTGTCGGTAACCAGCGCACAGACGCATGCAAAACGCCTAATGTGTGTGGTTGATTCTACCCTTGAGATGGCAGGCATGACAATTGCCGAATGTGACGGATTTGCCGTGACTACAGGCCCGGGAAGCTTTACAGGTCTGCGGATCGGGATCAGTACTGTTAAGGGGTTGGGGTTTGCGACCAAGAAACCGGTCGCAGGTGTCCCCACATTGGACGCCCTGGCCTACCAGTTTCCTTCATTTCCCCATCTAATTTGCCCGGTCCTGGATGCTCGTAAAGGACAAATATACACAGCCCTCTATGAATGTGCCGGTTACATGAAGTGGACAAGGGTGATTGAGGGCTGTGCAGCAGAACCGACACAATGGCTGAAGCAGATACAACGTTTGTGCCTCTTTGTGGGCGATGGCGCTACTGTGTATGGTGAATTGATCAGAGAAACCCTCGGGAGCCTTGCGCACTTTGCGCCACCGTATCTGAACAGAGTCAGGGCGTCGGTGGTGGCTTACATTGGGATCAATCAGATTCTTGATGGTCAGATTGCGGATGTTGCCCGTCTGACACCCCATTACATCCGAAAATCGGAAGCTGAGATAAAGCTTGGAAAAATGGCGCGCCTATTGACAAGGAAACCCTAAGAGATATATAAAGATAGTTTCAATTGCGAACGACAGTTAGCGCGAATCTGCATTGAGCAGACGGATTCCTGGAGGATTGCCTATGGAAGAGAGGGATGAGAAGCTCATTGCCCGGTTGATCAAAGAGAACAAAACCCTGAGAGAATGTGTGGAACGACACAAGAAATACGAAAGGCAGTTGGAAGAATATAACAAGCGAATTCATCTTACAGCCGAAGAGTCCATGGAACGTAAGAGAATCCAAAAGCTGAAGCTTGCCGGCAGGGACGAGATAGAGCGTATCCTGGCCGAACATCGTAGAGCTCAGAAAAGATAAAAGGTAGTCGTTCACCGCAGAGATCGCAGAGGACCTTTTTAGAAAAACAAGGGTTATCTCTGCGGTCTCTGCGGTGAACGGTTACGATAGAAGTCTCAAATCAAC
>DAOURD010000376.1:0-2652 GCA_030625295.1 Desulfobacterales bacterium
GAAGCAGGCGGTGCCGTTTCACCGCTCGATTTCGGTGGTGCGGGGGGCCTGCATGCTGACCCGAGAACAGCTCAAGGAATTCGCCCGAATAGCCCATGATAACCAGGTGGAGGTAATCATGACTCCCGGCCCCAGGCCTACCTGGTATACCGGCCGTCAGATTGCTACGCCCGAAGGGGCGATTTCCGGGCTGCGAATGAGGGGCATGGACATGGTGCGACATTACCTCATGGAAGTCGAGCGGTGCATTGACATAGGCTTCCGGGGTTTCTTGGTCTGGGACGAGGGCGTGCTATCTCTGCTCAACACCATGAAGCAGAACGGCGACCTGCCGCAGGATACCATCTTCAAAGTCTCTATATTCGCCGGGCATGCCAATGCTGCCGGCGTAAAGCTGTTGGAATCACTGGGGGCGGCAAGCTGCAACCCGGTGGCTGACCTCACCCTTCCCCAGCTTGCCTCTATCCGGAGCGTGGTGACCATGCCACTGGATATTCACATCCAGCTCTGGGCCTCCATGGGCGGCTATAACCGGATTTATGAGACACCGGAAATAGCACGGGTGGCCTCGCCCTGCTACTTCAAGATGGAGCCCGGGCCGGGGCTCGCGATGTACATGCCCTGGGGCACGCCTGAAGACGGGCTGGCGGAATTGGCAAGAGACAAAATCCGCTCGGTCAAGAACATCATCGAATTGATCGGTGAAGTGCATCCCGGACTTAAGGTATCAAAGGAGGGGTCGGAAGACCTCAAAGTGCCGTTGCCAAGATGATTAAGGAGGCTGAGAAGCAGATGCCAAAGAAAACCGTGCTCGACTTTAGGGAAATGAAGAGAAAGGGTGACAAAATCACCTTCCTCACCGCCTACGATTTCCCCATGGCCAGCTTCTGTGAGAAAGCTGGCATGGATATGATTCTGGTGGGTGACAGCGCTGCCATGGTGGTTCACGGCCTGCTCGGAACAGTGCCCATGACCATGGACCAAATGATCCAACATTCCCAGATAGTCAGGAGGGGCGCTCCCGCTACCTTTGTTATCGGCGATATGCCGTTCCTTTCCTATCAGGTCTCCAGGGAAAGCGCCATCGAAAACGCCGGCCGCTTTTTCAAAGAAGCCAGCGTTGACGCCATCAAGCTGGAGGGGGGCCGGCGGGTCATCAAGCAGATCGAGGGCATAGTTGAGGGCGGAATGTCCGTGATGGGACACATCGGTCTCACACCACAGAGTTCCGGTCAACTCGGCGGCTTCAGGGCACAGGGTCGTACCGCAGACGCGGCCAGGGAGCTGATTGAAGACGCCCTGGCTATCGAGAAGGCAGGTGCCTTCGCCCTGCTGGTAGAGGCGGTTCCTCCTGAAGTGGGCAGAATCATCACCGATATGCTCAGGATACCGGTGCTGAGCATCGGGGCCGGCATGTACACGGACGGCCAGTTACTCATCATCGGTGACATGCTGGGCTACTTCGAGGCGTTCACTCCCAAGTTTGTCAAGAAATATGCCAATCTGGCTGAAATCATCGACAAGGCTTTCCGCGAATTCGGTGAAGACGTGAGGACCGGGAAATTCCCCGAAGAAAAGCACTGTTACCGCATGCTCGAGGGGGAATATGAAAAGCTGCAGGTGCTGCTCAGAAAAGACCTGCCACGGTAGTTTGCTGGACTCTGGCGGCAAAGCCAAGAGGTCAGTTTTTCCCAGAGGGCCGAGCTGTCCTTCAGGTCTTCCGGCTTAGTATGGCTACGGATGCGACGATGCCGAGACTAGGGCCCGGCGTTGTCGATTTGTGGCCCTCTTCGTCTGGGCAGTCCACCGGATGAACTCGGAGGCTATAGTGAGAAAGCCTGCCGAATGCCTGGCGACTCAATGCCAATACAAATGCAGACTTGAACGACCATCATCACCGACTTCTCTGCCGGTCCGTTGAGAATCTGGGATAAGCGCTTGACAGTGCGAGGGGGGTGATATAGCATAAGCTAAGATTTTAGGGAAACTAAACTGTTACCCTGGACAAACTAAAAGCCCACCCAGCTGAAACGCTCGATCATAATGATGGAGACAGAAGAGCTAAAAGCTTTCCTGGACTCGAAGTTCCGACTTCCCATAGTTGAAGGTGAAGACAAGGTCTGCCCCCTTGATGAAGCCATAAGAACGCACGTTAAAAAAGGAATGTCCATCGGTTTTGCCGGAAGAGGCGGAGCTCTATTCAACCAGCTTGTAAGGGAGTTCTGGGACAAAAACCCCGAGTTCATCATTATAAATAATGGCATCACAGCAACCGTGCTGTCTTTAATTCACGGAAGACTGGCCAAGAAGATCATAGCCAGTTACATCGGTGATGTATACCCATCGCCAGGACCGAATCCAGTGGCTCAGAAAGCCTACCTCTCCGGTGAAGTGGAGTTCGAGAACTGGACGATGCTTACCATCCCCCAGAGACTTCTGGCTGGAGCAATGGGATGGAGCGTAATTCCCACCAGGTCAATTGTGGGAAGCTCCATGGAGGAGGAAAACAAGGAATCATTTATGGTCATTGATGACCCGTTTGCCCCCGGCGAGAAAATAGGGCTCATGAGAGCATTAAGACCGGATATTGCGCTGGTCCACGGCGCTGCTGCCGACCGCTGCGGAAACACAATTATTACCTATCCCCTGGGG
>DAOURD010000258.1:0-3742 GCA_030625295.1 Desulfobacterales bacterium
TTGCCGTACAAACCTCTTTAAGCGGCAGATCGTTTTCAATGGCGTGAAGGTAGATGAGATTGCGGAGGATATGTCGCTCTATTGATTTCACAAAGGCCAGTCCGCTGCTTTCCAGCCGCTTAAAGAGGTTTGTACGGCAAAAGCCCATCAGTCTCTTACCTGCACGAGAAAGGTCTTTGAGCAGTTTGTCCTCCGAAGGAGTTGGAGGTTTTCGGTGAGATGCAGCGATATAGTTGCCCAAACCATATCTGGGGAGCTTCAGCCCATTGATGGCGTCTACAACTTCTGGCGCGTAAAAATGTGCAAACTGATCGTCAGGATCAGTCTCATCAATCTTGAACTTGACAGTCTTGGGATAGCGCGCAGGGAAGTAGGAACGTGTGCCATCCTCGAAGGTCAAAAATTTTCGACCATTCTCAGGGTCTGTCTGGGCATAATTGTCTTGAATAAAACTGCGGGTGCGGCGTACCATGTGGAGGCGCATCAGTTCACGCCAGTCATCTGCGTATTCACTCTTTTCAAATGCCGCAAGCGAACGTAAGGAACATTGATGACGACGGATAAACTCAGTTTCACCCAGATCACGCAGCAGTCGCTCTGGGCGAATTCCCAGTTCCTTGTCTTCAGGCACGAAAAGGCGCAACTGGTTGGAAAGGTCCAGGTAGGTCTTATTGTAAGGCGTGGCGGTGAGGAGAATACACCTTGATTCATTTTCAAAGATGTACTCTTGGATAGCGCGGTACCGTTTGCCCTCACGGTTACGGAGATTATGGCTTTCGTCCAAAAGTACAAGGCGGTACCGTCTCAGTTCCGGCAGCTTCTGGATAGCTCGGGTTACCGAAAGCACCTTTGCGCGCAAGCGGTACTTGTCCCTGTAATCCTTCCACATCTTGACCAGGTTCTTTGGGCAGATGATGAGCGTCTCCAGACCATAGTCATCTTCAAAGATGCGGGCCAAGGCAGTGGCCATTAGAGTCTTTCCCAAACCCACCACGTCGCCGATAAGCACTCCGCCTCTTTTGTTCAGGTGGTGTGCGGCAATTTTTACAGCCGCTGTCTGGAATTCAAACAACCTATTTCCAAAATCTTTCGGAATGCGGAATTCCGAAAGCCCGCTGCGGGCTTCCTGGGAGAGGTGATATGCTATCTTGACGTAGATGTGGTAAGGGGAGATAAGCTTTTCGCGCGCCCAGCTCTCCTCAATGATGCGAACGAGTTCATCTGAAATGTCTACGCACCAGCGGTCATTCCACCGATCTTCAAACCATCTGGATAGCTTGTGGCCGGCATCGTGATCAAGAACATCAACATTAAGCTCTCCCTGCAATGAAAGACCGGCAAAAGTCAAATTACTGCTGCCGAGATAGCCAACGATTGGATTAATGGGATCTGGACGGAAAAGCAGATATAGCTTAGCATGCAGGGGATAACGGAGGAAAAGTTTAACAACAACCTTCTTGGCTTTTATCTGGGCAGCCAGACGGCGCAATCCAGCCTCATCCTCATTATTAGGGGCTCCTACAGTTAGCTGTTCCCGGAATTCTTCGGCCAGTCTTTTCTTTAGGCGAAGTGCTGTCTGGTTGTCCATGCCATCACGGTGATTGGTGAAACCCATCGCCCTTCGCAAATCCTCTGATGGATGGCTGTGCATCCCGACAAGGAGTCTACAGCAGTTCCCTTCACCTCCGGACCACTTTTCAATATTAGAATCAAGCTGTTTCCACCCACGGAGATTAAAGTAGCCCACGCAAAAATCTGCACGGTTCGCCACGGCGAGTGTATCAGTGAGTGCAGGATGAAATTTTCGTTCGATATTATCAAAAATGCGCGGCATGTAACTTCTCTCCCCACTCGTTTGATTTCAAGGCCAATATCTCTTAATCTTCTCGGCAAACACTCCGGCTATATTCAGGAACGTGTTGTCCACATCCATAAGATTTTGGCTTCAAGACAATCACATGACTGGCAACGATCTTTGCTTCCGCAATGGCAGAGAGGACTATAGGGCTGAAATCTTCACTCGCTGCGTAGGTCATAAAAAACGTAAATTTTTCTCACGTTTTTTATGAACAAAGCATATCTGGCTATATCCTCTGATTCCAACATTCCGGCAGGCACCGACAACTCCCGAATAGGTTCCACGTGACGGGATAATCGAATATTTACCTATAAATAAGGTATGCTAATCTGGTGGAATATCAGGGTTTGTGTCGCAGTCCAAAAACTTAAACCGGAAACTCAGGCTAGTCATAAAAAGGGATTAAGTCGCTCTTTGGATTAAATGGCCTAACCCCTTAAAATTCTGGTGCCGGAGGCGAGAGTCGAACTCGCACGGGCGCAAGGCCCACGGGATTTTGAGTCCAGCGCGTATACCAATTTCACCACTCCGGCAATGTATTTTCCTGATAACAAAACCTAACTACAGTGTCAATCAGTAAGCAAATCCTGAATTCGATCCCAAACCCTCTCTCCGACCTCTTCCTTGTGCAAGAGGGGCAGGGTCTCAACCTCGCCATCTCCAGAGACAATTAGGATCCTATTATTTGGTACATCAAAGCCAGCATCAGGCTGGGATACATCATTGGCAATAAGTAAATCCGATCCTTTAAGCCTTATTTTTTTTAGGGCCTGCGCCTTAAGGTCTTGGGTCTCTGCACAAAAGCCGACGATTATCTGTCTGCCCCTACGACTCTTTACCAACTGCGACAAGATGTCATTTGTCCGGACAAGATCTAAATGCAGTTCAGAGGTATCTTTCTTGATCTTCTGATCGGCTTTAACAGCAGGGGTGTAGTCCGCCACCGCAGCAGTCATGATTATTGCATGAGCATCTTGCGAAAGCTTGCCTATTACCTCCTTCATCTCGCCTGCATTCTCTACAGAATATAGTCTAATTCCCGGAGGAGGTGGAATGGAGACAGGACCGCTTACAAGGGTCACTCTCGCACCGCGCCTGAGGGCAACCATGGCCATAGCATAACCCATGACTCCTGAGGAGCGATTAGAGATATACCGGACAGGATCCAGATATTCTCTGGTCGGACCGGCAGATACCAGTACATTTATTCCTCTCATGGTCTGTGGAGTTGTTGCCTTAAGTACGGCCTCCCTCACCACAGACCACTCCGGCAGTCTTCCCTTGCCCCGGTCGCCACAGGCCGTTTCCCCTATCTCCGGCTCTATTACTTTGTAGCCTAGTACCTTAAGACGCTCTATGTTTGCCTGAGTCGCCGGATGCGCATACATGGCCGGATTCATTGAAGGGGAAAAAAGTGCCGGACCGGAAAACGCCAGAAGTAATGTGGACAGGAAATCATCCGCCAGACCGTTTGCGGCTTTGCCGATTATATTTGCAGTAGCAGGCAGCACCAGAAAAAGGTCGGCAGACCTGGCAAGTTCTATGTGAGGAATGGTCTCAGCACCCTCCACGCAAAACAGATCCGTGTACACTTTTTCGCCTGTAAGAGCCGCGAAAGTGATAGGCGACACAAACTCGGTTGCATGCCCGGTCATCACGGGTATTACCCGTGCACCCAAGGCCCTGATTTTCTTTGAATAATCAGCGGCCTTATACGCGGCAATTCCCCCGGTTATTCCAAGAAGGACGGTTTTCCCCTCTAATGGCGTATAGGGTGAGGCCTCCTCTGATAGAATCTCTGAGCCGGGAATCTGTTTCACATTATCATTGGCCAAGTGGTTCGCTCACCCAGATCTGGACCTCGGTCTTAAAGCCCATTTGTCC
>DAOURD010000127.1:0-5213 GCA_030625295.1 Desulfobacterales bacterium
GCGACGTTAGCATGTCAACGATGCCTTCCTTCAGGAATGAAAGATCCCTGTCCGCATTCATCTTGAATGGCACAATCACGACCCGGGAAGGCTCGTCGGCCATGCCTCCCCCAGCAGCAAGGACGACCACAGAGAACAGCAATACAAGCCCAAACAGTTGTTTCAGCACTTCAGTTTTCAATTTCAGACCTCCTTGTCGGCAACCCGTTTATACTCTATAAGCAAACCACCCCATGGTCAACACTTTTAGGATGTGAGCGGAATCACCGAAGTGAAGGCACAGATGCTTCCCTGAAAACACGACCTTTGGAGTTTCAACTAAGGATGCGGTTGACCTGGTCCTGCATGCGGGAAAGGGCGTCCTCGGTGAAGGGCTTTACATTTTTGAGAGCCGGCTCCATGGGATTGGCCGGGTTGAAATTCTGAAGGGTAAGGGATGGAGCAGATGCCGCGGGTCGGACAGCCCCGAGGTCTTTAAGCTGCTCGGCCAAAAGACAAACATCCGATTCTGCAAGAAGGGTGGGAGTCACCGTGCATCGAAACACGGAGGGAACACTGGCTGCCATGAACACCTCGATCGATTTCTTAATGATACTCGTTGGCACGAACACCCCTGCACAGCGGGCATATGTGGCGTCATCCAGTGGGGCCTTTACGTCCATGGCCACACAGTCCACCAATTTTTCTGCGATCAGATAATGGAGTGTTTCAGGCTGGGTGCCATTGGTATCAAGCTTGGTCTTAAAACCGGCCTCATGGATCGTTTTGAGCAGGTCTGGCAGACCCCGGTGTATGGTGGGCTCTCCGCCCGTGATGCATATGCCGTCAATCCAGTCCTTGAGTGGCCGGAGCCGATCCAGTATTGCATCGAGGGATAGGGTTTCCAGGGTATCTGGTTTTAAGACGAGCTGATGGTTATGGCAGTAAGGGCACCTGAGGTTGCAATAGGGCAAAAAGATGACCGCACAGACCTGTCCTGGCCAATCCAGGAAAGAGGTTTCGATAAAGCCTTTTATAGGTGGATGCATGATGCAGGATGCCGGATGTTTGATCAGGGAGTCCTGTGGTGCTGTTCCACGAAGCAGGGCCAACCCATGGGCCAATCGATATATTTCCAAATCCTTGTACGTACCTTTACGCATATTCGCTTGCTATCCATCTGGCATCCGGCATCCGGCATCCGCCATCAAGAGTTCAAGATAGCTTTTGATTCCGCCTGTGTCGGAAATGGTCGATGAATCGTTCAACACCAAGATCGGAAGGGTCTTTTCAGCGGTTTCCACCAACTCATGCCAGGCCAGATGGGCCAAGGCCTCGGAGTTATCGGGCCCCAGTTCTTCTACTTCAACCCCAATAGTCTTCAAGTCGAATTCCCTCTTGATTTCCTGACAGGCACTGCAAAGGCTTTTTGTAAATAGCGTCATTGTTACCTCCGTTCATGATGCCTGATACCTGATACCGGATGCCAGATGTAAGACAACCCAGCTATGGTAAAGCCAAATCCGGCATCGGGCATCCGGCATCGAGTGCTGGCTCCAATAACTAATGACCAAATTGTCCGTTATTTCGATAGCGATCCTTAAGCTCTCCCAATTTTCCCTTGTTCCAACTTGAAATCGTGGTGAAATAGCCCGTAATGCGGGTAATTCCATCCACGTCCGTGCTGCCGCACCAGGGGCAGGCCCCTTGGAGCCCTCGGCTCAATTTGCCGCACGCCTTGCAAGAGGTGAATTCGGGCGAAAAGGCGATCTGATCGTTCTTGCTCTGTTTAAATGCCTTGATCACAAAATTCGCCAAGGACTCTGCTGGCGGTTTGGACTCGCCGAGCCACACATGGGTTAAGGCTCCTGCCTCGATAAGGGGATGGAAGCGCCCTTCAAACTGCACCCGCTCAATAGGGTTCATAGGTGCACCAACATCGAAAAGGGTTGAATTTGTGTAATAGACTTCGCCTGCGGTTTGATTTCCCTTGACCACCGTGGATGATTCCTCGGGAAAATACTTCAGGTCAAGCTTTGCAAAACGGTAGGCCGTGCTTTCTGCCGGGGTTTGTTCCAGCACAAAGCGCATGTCATATTTGCGGCTGTACTGGTCGGCCAGGAGCTTCATGTGGGCAATGACCTTCAGGCCGAACTTCATCGCGTCAACAGACGCATGCATCTCTTCACCTGTGTGATACTGAATGAGTTCATTCATCCCGACCATGCCGATCAGATAGGTGCACCGATGCATTCTTAGATACGGGCTACCATCCAGGCCCATATTAAGCAGGCTCAACGGCCCGGAGGATTCATGGGAAAGAAGGCGCATGATAAAGTCTCGCTTCTGCCGATGGGCCTTTACGGCTATTTCTACCAGTTCGCCGATCCTGGCAAAGAGCCTGGTATCGTCCCCTCCTGCCTCATAGGCAAGTCTGGGGAAATTTAAGGTCACATTCTGAAGCGCCGAATAGCGCATCTTCCAGGGTTTTTTGGCATCCTCGAGATCCGAGCGCTCCAACTTGAAGCTCAGGCGGCAACACTCAGATATCTTTGCCGTGTCTCCCCGGTCAAAGACAAAGTAGGTATTTCCCTTGTCAGAGGCCACATCACAGATGTGGTTCAAAAAGGCCTCGTGGCCCGGGGTCTTAAAGAACTTCTCGGTGATATGGACCAGGGGCTTTGGGAAGAAAAAGGGCCTGCCCGCGCCGTCTCCTTCTTTGAAGACGTCAAAGAGCTTCCACACAAAGCGCTGGGCTTCCTTTTCATACTCGGCGTAGGACTTCCCTGTGTAAGACCCGCCCGGTCCGATCGCCGGCACATCCTCAAAATGTTTAGGGACTTCCCAGTACAGGTTGATATCTGTAAAGATCGCCTGGCCCCCGCGCGCCACCGCCTGCTGTGAGAATTCAAAGATCATCATCTGGGCCAACTGCTCCACTGCCCGATCATCCAGCCCTTCCAAATATGGGGCAAAAAAGAGATTCACCGCATCCCAGCCTATGGCACCGGCAAAGTTGCTCTGCAAGGCTGCGGCAAACTTGACCATGTGGGCAAGCAGGACCTCGGGATGTTTGGCCGGTTTTGCCATGGCTAAGGAATTGGGCAGATTAAGGCCGAATTTTTTCAGATATTCGAGGGATTGCCCTGAACAGTAAGGCCGGTCAATGAAGCCCAGGTCATGCAGGTGAATGGCCCCGTGCATGTGGGCATCTCCCACCTCCGGTGAGAATACGTTTAGAAGGCCGTATTCCTTCTTGATGCTCTCCGCTAAAGTGAGGTTGGTCGCCTCAGGGCCGTGGGGAACATTGGCGTTCTCCTTGTTTGGATGCAGGATCATCTGTTCCACGTCATAGAGGGGCACCCCAAGACGCGTGTGCATCTTGCGGGCATGCTCCAAGCCCCGTTCAATGAGCTTGGCGTCTACCAGCTCCCTGATCAGCGGTGTGGTGACCATGGAAATGCTGGAGGCCAGGATAATCTTCTCCACTTCCAGGCTGATTACTTCTGCCGTATCCCGGTCAACAAGGGCCTCTCGCACCATGGCATCGACAATCTTTTGTCGGTCCCAGCCGTCAAAGGCCTCATCAGACGTGCGAACAAAAAGGGCCATGTCCGTGGTTTCGTGCATCCGGCCCCCTTCTCGCTCGTGTCGTGCAGTGACAGGCGAGTCGGTCCGTGTTCGACTGGGGGATGTTTGGTGATCAACTTGAGAGAATTCCAAAAGATTACCCATTTCATTTATCCTCGAGGGGGTTAGTCACTGGTTCCACCCCTGACTGCTGATTTACCCTACGGCAGAACCAGTGATCGTTTTTAGAAGCTGTATTGTGATGGTTTCGTAAAAAGTCTCATGCGGTGAATGTGTCATTTCGACTGCAGGGAGAAATCTTATGCTTTCAGGATGTTACACGGGGAGGATTTCTCCCTGGCCCAGACCGGGTTTTTCTCTCCTGGGCATTGTCCAACTTCTGTCGCGCCAGGGCGGGCGCTTCGCTCGAAATGACAAGTTGTTGAGAGTTTTTACGAGACCATCATTGGTTAAAGGGCTTTTTATTTGGAACGGCGGAATGGCCCGTTCCAAATAAAAAGCCCTTTAACCACAACATATTGTGCTTGTCAAGAAGAAAATAACAACTTGTTGTACAGTTGATCACAGCACCTTGTCCTGAGGCGTCGTCTTATTATTGACAGGGAAGACAAAAACGTTGTAAAGAAGCATGGTTACATAGTGCGGACAGATGATGAGACGTGCGCCAAAAAGCGAATCTACATGCTGGGCGACAACATACTGCTGCTACTATCTGACAATCGAGACTTTCCCCCGGTGCTGGTACCGACAACCGGCTTTGGCGGACTCATCATCGGCCGCGTGAGCTGGTCATGGCAGACTCCCTCCAAATAACGATACTGCCGCGTCTGCTACCCAAAACAAGGTAATATAATCTTTGTCGTCTTTGGACAGGGGAGTTTTAGTGAATCTGCAACAAACAAGACTCGAAATCCAGAACCCTGAACTCGGAACCGCTGCAATGGTCATGACAAAGCCGAATGTCAAAATGTCACGGACGTCCCGGAATTCATGCTCTTTGCATTGCACAAACCCGTGGCAAAAAATATCGTGCAAAACATTTTCAACAAATATGCAAACAGGATGGGAAACTGATGGCTGCAAACTCCGCTATTGGATGGACAGAAGCCACCTGGAACCCCGTTACTGGGTGTACAAAGATCAGTCTTGGTTGTCAGAACTGTTATGCTGAAAGGATGGCTCACCGTCTCCAAGCGATGGGACAGTCGAATTATACCGCGGGCTTCAAGGTAAGAACGCACGAAAACGCGCTATCTCTTCCGCTGACGTGGAAGAAATCCCGGACAATATTCGTCAACTCCATGAGTGACCTTTTTCATGAGAAGGTTCCAGCCGCGTTCATATCAAAAGTGTTTCGAGTAATGAGCGAGGCGCAGCAGCACACCTTTCAGGTTCTCACAAAGCGTTCGGAAAACATGCGACGGCTCAGCCGTAGCCTACCGTGGCCGGAAAATGTGTGGATGGGTGTCACCGTCGAAAACGGCGACTACCTCAAGCGAATGGACGACTTACGAGATACACCCGCAAGGATAAAATTCGTTTCTTTTGAGCCTCTCTTGGGGCCAATCCTGGATATCGATTTGACTGGCATCGACTGGGTTATCGTAGGTGGTGAATCCGGTCCCAAAGCAAGGCCCATGTCC
>DAOURD010000099.1:0-5680 GCA_030625295.1 Desulfobacterales bacterium
AGCTATTGATATCATAGCACTTTATTAGCTTGGCTGTGGTCCCGAGACAGGAATGATGGAATGATGGAATATTGGAATGATGTAGAAGATAAAAAGACCAAAATCCTCTTAGACCCATTATTCCACCATTCCATTATTCCAGCATTCCAGTTGTGAGCGTAGCGAACTAAGTCCTTTGACACAATATGCTCCCTTGTGCAGGTTTCTTATTGGCCTTGGACAGCGGGGGTTAGCTAAACGTACAATAAATCACGTTGGTAAAAAGGCTGCACACGTGGGGATGGTCCGCCCGCTCCAGGAAAAGAAAAGGGGGTCACATCTTCATATATCATTTAAGACCCTGGCAACCTTTCTCCTAATCTTCTTGTGTGAATCCATATAGCTCTGAGCCCGCTTCAAAGTCCCTGGAATACTTGTATAGCCTACTCCGAATGCTGGGCCAATCTCCTGTACCGGACACTGGGACGGCAATGTATTTAGGCGCTTCAATTGTTGCCGAGATAAGATATGGGATCGGACACGGCGCGAAGACCTCGTATCGGCGCGCCCGGTGCGCTGCATCACATGATAGCGGGCATTGAGCGCAGACCGATCTTTTAGGATGATGGCGACAGGAATGATTTTGTTAACAGCTTGGACAAAATGCTGTCAGCCGGGCGGTAGAGAGGGGAAAAGAAACTGACATGAACAAACACGAATGGAATCAAGGTCAACTACTTCGATTATCTGGACAGTACTGGCCGACCTGTACTCTTCATGCTGCCGTCAAACTCGATGTGTTTTCGGCAATAGGTGATCAACAACTTACAAGCGAAGATATCGCACAAAAACTGAACGGGGACAAAATGGGAGTAACAAGGCTTCTCAATGCTCTCACAGCCATGAACCTATTGGAGAAAGCAGATGATAAATTTTCTAACACCCCGGCTAGCAAATCTTTCCTCTCAAAAGACTCTCCCGGGTATATTGGCCATATCATCATGCACCATCACCATCTGGTGGATTCATGGTCTAAGTTGTCTCAGGCTGTTAAGACAGGACATCCTGTCCGAACAAGAGCGTCTTGCAATAGTGCTGAACGGCGAGAAAGTTTCCTTATGGGCATGTTCAACCTGGCCATGAACCTGGCTCCTCGCCTGGTAACTGAAATAGATCTTTTCAATCGACGTCACCTGCTCGATCTGGGCGGCGGACCTGGAACCTATGCCATCCATTTTTGCCTGCATAATCCCCAACTCAAAGCTACAGTCTATGACTTTGCCACCACCAGACCGTTTGCCGAAAAAACCATTGAAAAATTTGATCTGACGGACAGGATAGATTTCATCGCTGGCAACTATTTGGAAGAAGGTATTGAAGGGGTCTATGATGTGGCCTGGCTTTCCCACATTCTCCACGGGGAAGGACCTGAAGACTGTCAACGGATCATTCAGAAAACTGTTTCGGCTCTGGAGCCGAGGGGCATGATTATCGTCCATGATTTCATTCTGGACAATACAATGGACAGTCCTCTTTTCCCGGCACTTTTTTCCCTTAACATGCTGTTAGGTACATCTGGTGGACAGTCCTATTCTGAAGAGCACATTACGGACATGCTTGCCGGTGCAGGAGTGAGGGAAATCCAGCGCCTTCCTTTCCAGGGGCCAAATGATTCGGGGATTATTGCAGGGGTAGTTTGATCAAACCGAAAGGAGAGATTATGAAAAGGATAATTCCAATCCTAATGATTATTATTGGTCTGGCCGTTTCGAGTTTAACAAATTGAGGCTCCTTCCCGAAGCACGGGAAATTCTATGGCGAGGAAAGCCCCCTTGATCCACGCCACGACGAGGAGGCATGGGCCAAGAACAGACGAGGACATTTTGTCATACACTAAATACTTCCTGCAATCAGGGCCCCAGCAGCCTGAATGTGAAGGTTTACGAAAGGCCAGATCGTCAAGGCCCAACCTATGGTTTGGCTGGCGCCCTGCCTGGCCGTGTCCAGTATGGTCTTCTGGGCCGCGGAGGTAGAAGAGTCTCTAGTCGAGCGCTTGCTTTTACAACCCAAATCCAAAATGCGTTGAAGAAGCGTAAAAAGTAGAAAAGGCTGAGGCCAAGGTCCTTATTGAAACCCTGGAGGAAATCCCCCGGTCTTTTGATTCGGCCAGGCTCTTTTACAACGAGGATATTCCTCCTATCTTTGAGGTAATCCTTCCCATGACTACCACTTCAAAGTGTTTGAACAGGATATACTATTACTACAAGGACTTCATCGCCGGAAAACAGAATCTCCCCTTCTATCCGGGAGACATTACCATCGCTGAGTGGAACGACTTCGGGGACGTTGTTGACTAAGTTGAATAAGTCCGGGGATAACAAATGATAAGTTAACGAGTCAGCAATGTCTCCGACTTCAAAAAAAGGGGGCTTCAAAGCCGTGAACGCTGAACGATCACACCTTCAGCATAATCACTATTTAATAAAAATAGACAAGGGTGAACGACTATACAGGTTCTACTATTTTCGTCCCGTCGCCGGGCGACGTGAGCATTTTGAATATCGAATATTAACAAAAGAAAAAACCAATGGAATGTTAGAAATGATAAGCTATAATTTCAAGGTCGTAAATGGTGTCCCTCAGAAAAGCTCTATCACCAAAGTTCCTGAAGTTTCAAAAGACCAATTAGAGGATATTGTTCAGAATGTTATCAGAAAAACGAATACCAGTCCCGATGAGTTCGAGGAATTGAACCTTTCCGAGTTTTCCACAATAGATGAACAACTTGAATTTCTACGACATCAGGATCGAGTAGATACAATGTATATTATGTAGATAAGGAGACACAGGAGCGTGACGTCTTAAATATTCGAGTAAGGCCAAGACGTTGTTGGCTATGTGGATATGAGGCCCATCCCACCGGAGCAAATGAGGGAAGCCGTAGGTTGGCTCACGGAGCACATCGCGCAATATAGGATCATGGTGTTCTGCAACGCGGGCATCGGCCGTTCGCCTTCAGTGGTCATCGGCTATCTCTTTTGCGTCCGGGGATACGGTTTTGGCGAGGCAGCAAAGCTTTCAGATCAAGTGCTGGATACATATCTGGCCGAGAAAGAGTCAGCCACTCCAAATTATCCACTTATCAGAAAATATTTTAAGAGAGGCTAGAAAAAACAGTCGGCACTTGGTAGAAAAGCGGCATCACCAGACCGCTTTTGTTTTGTCCCGCTTACTGCGGGATGAATTTTGATGGGGAAGAAATCCGAATAAAGACATGGGGTGACAGATGGTTCGTGAAGGATTACGATTTTCCCTTGACAATGGCAGGTGCTTCGATATAAAAGAAAGTTTCATAAAGGGTTGAGGAGAAAGAATGCACGGGTATGTAACAAACCAACTGGGAGACAGGAACTGGTATTGGTGGTGGAGAAAGAACCTCGGAGGGGTTTACCCACCGCCTGGGAGGTAACCGGGCATTCCGGTAATTAATAATCTAAGCCGTGGGTAAACTTCTTGCCCACGGTTTTTTTGTTTCAGAGCCGTGGGTCTGCAAAATGCCGGCGGCTTTTTTTATCCGTTTTGGCCAGTATAGGGTTTGTTGGGTTTATCGAGTTTGTTGGGTTTATTAAGTTTGTTGGGTTTATTAGGTTTAACACAACAAACACAGGCAACCGGGAAATATTGGTAGCAAATAGCGATGCTACCCAAGACTCAAGAAGCTGAACTTAGTTCACTTCGCTCACAATTGGAATAGTGGAATGTTGGAATACTGGAATATTGGGTTAAGAGGAATAAAAACAATTAGAAAATGATTTTTTTCGGCTTCTCATCTCCAACATTCCAACATTCCACTATTCCACCATTCCATATTGATGGCCCAGAAAAGTGCCACTGAAAGATGAATGATTACAACCGCTTGTAGAAATTCCGAGACGTAATTATGACCGTTCAAAGTATAAAGGGAGGCTTGTGGTGATCTACCCGGGCAAAGAAGAATTTTTTCGGCTGGCACGCCGGTGCAATGTCATTCCTGTTTTCAAGGAGATGAAAGCAGACACCGAAACACCCATCAGCCTCTTCAAGAAAGTGGCTCAGGGGCCGGAGTCTTTTCTTTTGGAAAGCGTAGAAGGTGGAGAGCGCTGGGGCCGATACAGTTTCATCGGCCATCGCCCTCGGCTGGTGATAAGGGTGAGGGGTGAGGAGATCGAAGTCAGCGGCGGCAACCATCAGTGCACTCAATTTAAGGCTCAGCCATTTGCTTACCTTAAAGGTCTGATGGGGACCTTTCGCGCCGCGGCTGTGACCGGATTGCCCCGATTTTTCGGCGGTCTTGTGGGCTACCTCAGCTACGACATGGTGCGCTTTTTCGAACACCTGCCAGATCCCAAGCCAGACGATGTGGGTATGCCGGATGCCACTTTCATGATGCCGGAACAGGTGATTATCTATGACAACCTTGCCCAAACTATCAAAGTGGTGGTCAATTGCTGCGTGCCGGATTATGATAACCATACTGATGCCTATGATCAGGCAATAGAGCAAATTGCGGAGACCGAAAAACTGCTCCATGTCGCCATGACATCTCAACCGAGACCAAGAGGCATCCAGCAAGATGTGGCTCTGACAGCCAATATGGATCGGAGACGATTCGAAGATATAGTCAGCCGTGCTAAGCAATACATCGAACAGGGCGAGGCCATCCAGGTGGTGTTAAGCCAGCGTTTTCATACAGACCTGCATGTTGAGCCTTTTGAGATTTACCGGGCCCTCAGACGGGTGAACCCATCTCCCTATATGTACTACCTGCAGTTCAACGACGAGATCGTCATCGGCGCCTCTCCCGAGGTTCTGGTCCGCCTGGAAGACGGCCGTGTGGCGTTGCGTCCCATAGCCGGTACCCGGCCACGAGGTAAAGATGCGGAGGAGGATCGGCGTTTGGAGGAGGAGCTGCGTGCTGATCCCAAGGAACGGGCAGAGCATGTCATGCTGGTGGACCTGGGTCGAAATGATGTGGGCCGTGTGGCCGCTGTCGGCACGGTTGAGGTTAAGGACCTGATGGTGGTGGAGCGGTACTCCCATGTGATGCATCTGGTCTCCCATGTGGAAGGAGATCTGGCACCTGGTCTAGACATGTTTGATGTCCTGCGTGCCAGTTTCCCGGCCGGCACGGTTTCCGGGGCTCCCAAGGTGCGAGCTATGGAAATCATCGACGAGCTGGAGCCCACGCGACGAGGCCTTTATGCGGGTGCAGTCGGCTACTTCGGTTTCTCCGGCAATATGGACTTTTGTATCACCATCCGCACGCTGCTCGTGCGGGGTGGCTGTGTCTACCTTCAGGTGGGTGCCGGAATCGTCGCTGATTCGGACCCAGCCAGAGAGTACGAGGAGACGGTGAACAAAGGTAAGGCCCTGGTCAAAGCCTTGCAAATGGCTAATAGCGGATTGGTATAATCTGAGAGAATTGAAACTTGATTCGTAATAGTTTACCGCAGAGCACGCAAAGAACGCAGAGAAAATATAAATTCAAAAAATGTTTTTTCATACTCAGCGATCTCCGCGTTCTCTGCGGTAAATGGAAGGATGGTGAACGGTTACCTTGATTCTGATGATCGATAACTACGACTCGTTTACGTATAATCTCGTTCAGTACCTGGGAGTACTTGGTGCCGATGTGGAAGTGCGACGTAATGATCAAGTTAGC
>DAOURD010000300.1:0-3378 GCA_030625295.1 Desulfobacterales bacterium
AGACATCACCGAGCACAAGCGGGCAGAGGAGGCGCTGAGGAAGAGCGAACAGGAAAAAGAGGCCATTCTGAACAGCATGTCGGAGGTTGTGGTGTATCATGACATGGAACATAGGATGGTATGGGCAAACAGAGTGGCGGGCGAATCGGTTGGCTTGGCTACTGAGGAATTGGTTGGGTGTAATTGTTACGAGATCTGGCACCAGCGCAGCAAACCTTGTCCAGGTTGTCCTGTGGTGAAAACTTATGAAACAGGTCAACCACAGGAAGCAGAAATGACTACCCCAGATGGGCGGGTATGGTTCGTACGAGGCTATCCAGTTCGAGATGCAAATGACAATATTGCGGGTGTCGTGGAGGTCACACTGGGAATCACCGAGCGCAAGCGCCTTGAAGCCCAGCTCCAGCAAGCCCAGAAGATGGAGGCCATCGGTACCTTGGCCGGAGGCATTGCCCATAACTTTAACAACCTGCTCACGGGTATACAATGGAATGCCTCCATGATGCTCTGCGACGTGGATTACACGAATCCACATCACGAGATGTTGGTGAACATTGAAAAGCAGGTTAAGAGTGGAGCGAAACTGACGAGACAACTTCTTGGATATGCCAGGAAGGGAAGATACTACGTCAAACCTGTTAACTTGAATCAGTTAGTCGAAGACACCTCTGACATGTTTGGCAGGACCAAGAGGGAGATTACGATTCATCGAGACCTTGCTGAGGGCTTGTTTGCTATTGAGGCAGACGAGGGCCAGATTGAACAGGTACTATTGAATATGTGCGTCAATGCTGCAGACGCCATGCCTGGTGGTGGCGACCTCAGCTTGAAAACCATAAATGTGACCCACAAGGATATGAAGGGCAAGCTATATGATCCAAAGCCTGGCAATTATGTCGTCTTAAAGGTTACTGACACAGGCTCTGGCATGGACAAAGAGACCATGGAGTGCATCTTTGATCCGTTTTTTACGACCAAGGAGATGGGCAGAGGCACGGGACTGGGGCTGGCTTCTACCTACGGCATCATAAAGGCCCATGGCGGATACATTGATGATGAATCTGAGCTTGGCCGTGGGACCACCTTTACCATTTATTTGCCTGCATCAGAGAAAAAGGTCCAGAAAGCTGTTGAGACTGCCAAGCAAATCATTGAGGGAAGGGGTACTATCCTGTTCGTAGACGACGAAGCCGTGATTTTGGACATGGGCGTTAAAGTGCTCAAGAGATTGGGCTACACGGTGCTTGAAGCCAAAGGCGGCAGAGAGGCCGTTGAGATCTACAAGGCAAAAAAAGATGCGATTGACCTGGTCATCCTTGACATGATCATGCAGAAGATGGGGGGTGGTGAAGCCTATGACAGAATGAAGGAGATCAACCCAAATGTGAAGGTTCTCCTTTCGAGCGGATACAGCATAGACGGTCCAGCAAGAGAGATATTGAAACGTGGTTGTGATGCTTTTATTCAGAAGCCGTTTAGTATGAAAGAGTTGTCTCAAGCAATAAGGGAGGTTTTGGGCAAGGAATAGGCCGTCACAGTTCTGGCGGGAAAACCTGCGCTGTCAGCGCATGCACACCATATATTGTACCCGATGACTGCCGTCCCGATGCCTTCACGAACACACATAACTGCTATTATGTTGCCAGTTGACCTAAGCACTCCTACCTGTCCTCAAAACGTTATGATATACATGTGAGATCTTTACTATTCAAAGACCTGCCAAGGCCACGTCGTAATCCTTCTCGGTAATTCTTCGCCCACTTATCCAACGGCACGCCACCAAGGAAACCTGATTTTGTGTAAGAGCCATTTGTGCCTGACCAGCTCACTTGGGCTATTTGGTGCCATGCCCCGTTTTTTTGCCGCTTCTCGTCGGCCAGATGCTTTGCCTGGTTGACAGCTTCTCTCATTTCATGCTATCGAAAACGTTACCAATCAGAGCGTAATGATCCCTCAAAGGAGTTTTGATATGGCAGCTTCTACACAACAATCGAACGACTCCAGCGTCGTCAGTCGTTTGATACAATTGGTCAACAATATATCTGAAGTCCAGCAGCGACAACTTCTGAGCATGTTGGAGGATTGGTAACACACGAATCGAAGGCAACATCCGAGGAAAGCCTGCTTCATGGCTGTAGATTACGCTGATCGAGATCGTGCCTTTAAAGATTTCATTAAAAACATAGGTGCTGGCGGAGTGTTTATCGAAACCAACACGCCATTTTCCGTTGGACGGGATCTTACACTGACCTTTTCGTCTTCCAACTACCAGCATCCAAGCAGGGGAGAATGGGGACGCTGGTAAAAAATTAAGTTGACAAAAGAAAGCGTAATTGCGAAATAGATCCCATGCCAAGACAAGCCCGCCTTGACGCCCGCCCGCCTTGCCTGAGCCTCGCGACCCGCCTGCCAACGCCTGAGACAGCATTGAGCTTATGTGCCGGCACCCGCCTGCCATCGCCAGGTATAGCTGGCAGGTCAAATGCTAGCATTTCTGGCAATGGCGGGCAGGTCTCTGGCAATGGCGGGCAGGTGGCGGGCAGGCACCCGGTGTCCTGCATCACATCATGATCCGTGGAATCGAGCGTCGAAAGATATTCCTCGTCGGCAACCAAAACCGATCCATATACCCGGTCCGGTAACCCGTATCGTACGGGATCAGCTTCCAGCGTTTCCCGAATCTTCTTCCATTCGCGTTGCGTGAAGGCTTTTGCTGCCACTGCCTGTATCCTTTCTTTCTGCAGAGCGTCTTCGTGTCTCCGCTAATGGTTGAGTTGTTTTCGTGGTCTCAAGCATAAGACCTCCTTGTGGATTCTGGCACGGCTAACTATACATGATTACGGTGACGTATTTTGGGTGGTATTGCTTCACCACTAGCCGTCTATATAAACTAAAATTTTAACATTTATGTCAAGTTTTTGTAACAGACTTTGGTGCGACGGCAAGCAGATACTGGATGCTGGTTCCTGGATACTGGATGAAATCCTGGCCCAAATCCGCAATCCAGAATCGGTATGGATGGATCACCTCTGCATAAATCCGTTGGTTACCATCAAAGAGATTCGAAGGGTGACAGGGGTCTCTGATGCCACTGCTGGTCGTTTGGTGAAAAAGATGATTGAACTGGGTGTACTTAGTGAAATTACCGGCTATGCTCCCAACCGAAAGTTTCTGTACGAAGATTATTTCTTAGCCATAGACTCCTCCTCGATAGTTTTTCGAGAAAAAGTACACTTGACCTAGGTGAATTATCCAGCGTTGCTACAAGACTTTATCGGCTTTCAAAGCGGATGGAATGCTCCGGAACAGGTGGACGGTTTGGATCGGAATGGCTGGACGGAATAAATCGCAATAGGTGGACGGAATCGCCCGAGATAC
>DAOURD010000061.1:0-6313 GCA_030625295.1 Desulfobacterales bacterium
GGGTTCATTTTGAAGTGATTGAATATGAGCATGAGGAAAAAGGTGCCGTATTTGCATCTGAGGCCATGGGATTTCCAGTTGGAAGAACAATCAAAACACTGGTTGTTGACCTGGGCCGCAAGGGGTATGTCATGGTGCTCATGCCAGGAGATAAGAATATCGACCTAAAAAGCCTTGCAGGGGCTTATTTGGTAAAAAGGGCAGCCATGGCAGATACGTCAACAGCGGAACGTTTGACGGGTTATTCGGTGGGAGGGATAAGTCCTTTTGAGACAAAACAGAATTTGTCAATCGTAATGGAAGGAAGTCTATTGAGATTTGATAAGGTGGCCGTAAACGCTGGTAAAAGGGGCCTTATGGCAATTATGGACCCAAAGGATTTATTGTGGCTGGTCAATGGGGATGTCGTAACCTCAATTGGGAAAACCGATTGAATTGTTCAAAAAGAGGGTTGAATATCAGCAATTCTCGGTGAATCTGTAATGCCTTGAGATTACTTCGCTTCGCTCGCAATGACAGAAAAGTTTTCATAATGTCATTGCGAGGAGCGTTAGTGGTTGCGAGGCGGAGCCGAAGCAAACCCGGAGCTGCCGGTTGAGAAAACCGAAGAGATAGGCCGAACATGGACCAAATGAGATTCCTCGCTGCGCTCGGAACAGGCTCCGCAATCTCGTTGCATTTTTCACCGAGAATCACTGGTTGAATATGTGAGGCATCGTATAGATAAGACAAATGATCTTTTCCTGTTACCTTAGAAATTATCTATTTGACATATTTACTAAACTTCGTTAGTCGTCAAGTCCTATGTCGTCCAGAAAAATTCTGTCCCAGCACAAAACAGAATCGTAATAGATCACCCCCTCTCCTTTTTCTGTCATTTCGACCGCAGGGAGAAATCTTATGACGTGCTGGCTGTATGGTATGGGGATAGGATTTCTCACATTCGTTCGAAATGACAATAGGGGTGAACTATTACTAATAATCGATGGTAAAAGATATATCTGGGATGGTCAGGTCTTCAGTGAGGAAAACAAGGCAAAAGCGCAGGCGCGTAGATATCTACACCAGGGCTTCAATGCGAAATCCTTTCATTTATGGAGGTCTTGTTTTTGGTGATCATTTTGCGGATAGGCAAAATGAACTTTCCGACCTGACAACAGAAATGAGCAATGCGGAGAAGGTTTTCTTGGTTTCTTCGAGGCGCCTTGGCAAGACCTGTCTGTTGAGGAATCTTCAGGAGAACCTGAAATTATGGTGTCAAATCGAGATGCAAACCTTGGACTGGCCCAACTGGGACAAGCGACACCGTCTGAGGTTGAAAGGAATCTGTCAAGAGTGTAGCTTTGACCCTTTGTCTTTTTTGACGCCCTTGTCTTTTCTAGATACAGATATTTTGATTCCTCTTCTATCCCATCAAGCAACCCTCTTTTCCAATACATCCGTCATGCGCCCTACAAAGTCAGAATTTCTATGAAAAGTCATTATCAATCTATCCATTGCCCGCGTCATACCCACATACATCAACCGAACCTCATCCTGTAGATCTGAATCCTCATAGGGCAGAAACCCAAGACCGGGAATTGCCACAACGTGAAACTCCAGCCCTTTGCTTGAGTGGAGGGTTATCACCTTTACGCTGTCTTCATCTGAGCGATAATGGCGGCTTGCCTTTGACTCCTGCAACCAATCCACGGGTATGCCATGGCTGCGCAGGCGGTGTGTAGCTTCTTTGCCCATAAAATAGTTGCGATACACTACGGCCATCTCACCCCAATGTACGCCTTCGGCATTCAGCTCCTTGAAACGGCCGGTTATGTACTCTATCTCCCGGTTAAAGTTAGGCAGTTTAATCAGTTCGGGTTGTGGGCCATGGCGATCTGCGCTTTCTGGCAGGATGAGAGGAATCTCATCCTCATCGGCCTCTTCCGGCGTGAGTATATCTTTGGCAAATTCGTAGGCCACCTTCAGCACTTCTGAAGTGTTGCGGTAGTTAAGCCGCAGTATCGTTGTGCGCCCCTGAGCCTGGATGCCGACACTCCTAAAACTGAACTTGCGCCGTCCTTTACCGTAGATGGATTGAGCATCATCATAGAGCAGCAGCAAAGAGCTTGTTTCTGGGTCCACCATCTGCGCTACCAGATTCAGCCATTCTGGCTGGAAATCGTGACCTTCATCGATCAATACGGCCCCGTACTGACCTGCGGGTATCTGCCCTCGGTCCACGGCCCGGATAACCTGCTGCACCAGTTGCTCAAAAAAATCATTGCCGCTTGGTGGTAGCGGCACATGGTAATGGGTCAATTGGTCACGGCACCAGCGATGGAAGTTACGAATCGTGATCTGGCTTTCCAGCCCCTTCTCCTGCATCAATGCTTCCAGGCGGGTTGCCAGTGCCACGTTGTAACAAAGCACGAGGATGGGCTTTTTCGTACGCTCGGCCAAGTGCAGACACCGGTAGCCAAGAATCATGGTTTTGCCAGAACCGGCAACCCCATGGATGACCCTGTGCCCTTCCCCAAGACTACGTGCAAGCTGTTCCTGCTGGAGATCCATGATGCGGATGAGATCAGGAACCGTCTGTACCTGTTCGTCATCGAACAGCCCGGCTTGTTGTGGCTCAGCAATACGGATTTCAGGGAACAGATGCCAGCGGATGCGGTCAATCTGCGGCAGGGCAAGTACACTGCCAAAATGCCAGGGAAACATCTCCCATAGGCGCTGCTGGAACGCCTCCGGCTCTATATCCTCGGACATCTCATCCTGACAGATCACCCGATGAGGCGCCAGGACTTCACTCAGGTCGGTAGATTCAAACTGGTTGCGGTTGATGTTGGTGAGCACGACGCCATAGCTCCAGGGGAACAGCAGTTTTCCCTGGTGGGCTCGATTATTCCGGTTGATAAGCGCCGGATCTTTCTCCAACAGATTTGTTACTTCATGGGCATAGATACGCGCTTGTTCAAGCGGGTTGTAAATCTCTTTGATTCCGGTATTGGTAAGTATGCTGGCTCGTGCCTTGTCCATCCGCCAGATGCTATCCAACTTCCAGTCTTTGACCTCCAGGATAAGCAGGCCCCTGCGCGGATGCATAATGATAAAATCAGGATGGAAACCGGTAGTGCCAACGGGCACGTCGTACCAGAGCAGGTAATCGTCTTCGAGTTTGGCCTCAAGACGGCGTGCAAATCGCTTTTCCCCAGGTGTCATTCTGGACAGACAGCTGTTGAGCGAGGGAATCAGCGTTGCCATGGTTTATCCCTTTCCAACCATCTTTCAACACAAAAGAGACGTTTGACGCATTAGACTGGCTTGCACTGCTTACCACCCACATCCCCAATAGGGGCGAGCAAATGGTGCGCTACTATGGCTATTACAGTAACAAATCCCCTGGCATGAGGAAAAAGGAAGGCAAAGATGATGCTGTGCCGTCCCTGATTGAATGTGACCCGCCTGCCATCGCCTGCCAGCTCATGTGTTGCATCTATTGTGTTGATTGGCAATGGCGGGCAGGTATTTCGCCGAGTGTTTTCTGCAAGAATTGGGCCAGCTTAATCCAGAAAATCTATAGTCTCGATCCCCTGGTTTGCCGGAAATGTCAGGGCAGGAAGCGTGAGCCCCAAGTTTATCCTGAATGCCTTTCGTCATGGCGCTGATGGGGTATGGGTCTCAGGGTGCCACCCCGGAGAGTGTCATTACCTGGAGGGCAATTATTATGCTCGGGGGAGGTTTGCCCTGCTGAAGAACTTTATTGAACACGTAGGGGTCGAACCGGGGCGGCTTCAGTTTTCCTGGATTTCTTCTTCAGAGGCAGCCAAGTCTGTGCATTTGGGCAATACGGTGACTGCTAAGGCGAAGGGCTTGGGTCCGGCCAAACGCCTAATCAAAACGAGACCAATTCGGGCGAAACCCCTTGTATGAAATCCATTCTTTCCAGAATAGATAGCCCCCAAAGCGCAGCATAGTACTGCAGAGAGGATCAGGCTCCCTGAATTCCATAACTTTCCTCCTTACTATGGCCGTTTTTCCCTCTTGCGAAATACAGAGTAAGAGTGATATGAATTAAAAATTTCGGAAATCGTTTTCCTTCAATAAGGCATAACTAACTGGAGAGAAGGTCTATCTTAAAAAGAACCATGGAAACAAATGGTCCAAAACAACCGTCCTTCACGCCCACAGCAAGTGAGGTGAACGGTAAAGTTGAGCAAGAGCTTGACAACCTGCGAGGCCAACTTGATATCATTGACGGACAGATTGTCTCCTTGCTCGTAAAACGCCAGAGAGAGGTCGAACGGATTGTTACCCTTAAGAAAGCTCATAACCTATCTGTCTATCATCCGGCCCGAGAAGAAGACCTGATCTCCCGGCGACGCAATCAGGGACGCGAAGCAGGACTTGATCCGGATTACCTTGAAGAACTTTACCGCCGCATTCTCCGCCAGTCAAGGGTAGAGCAAACAGCTCACTTGGCTCAAAAAGGCGTCCGTGCCGGGGCAACCGTACTTATTGTCGGCGGCAAGGGAAGCATGGGACAATACTTTCATCGATGGTTTGCTGATGCCAGTTACCAGGTACGTATCCTGGATCGTGGTGATTGGTCGAGTGTTGACACACTATGCGCCGGGATTGACCTATCGTTTGTCAGTGTGCCGATTGAATTAACAAATGCGGTCGTAGGTAGACTCGGGTCCCATCTGCCCACTGGTTGTATTCTGGCCGATATTACCAGTATAAAGGGCGCCCCATTAAAGGCAATGCTCGAAGCCCATCAAGGACCGGTTATTGGTTTGCACCCACTGTTCGGTCCAACCACCTCAACCATGGACAAACAAATTGTTGTGGTTACCCCCGGCAGAGATAGACCGGCCTGTCAGTGGCTTATCGACCAATTCACCGCTTGGGGAAGCATTATTATCCAAACGGATGCGAAGGAACATGATGAAATTATGACCATAGTTCAAAGTCTGCGACACTTTGCCACCTTTGCGTTTGGTCAATTTCTGTGTCGAAAACGCATCAATTTGCACCGTACCCTAGAATTTTCCAGTCCCATATACCGCCTGGAGTTGGGTATGGTAGGGCGGCTTTTCGCTCAGGACTCCTCCCTTTACTCTGAAATCATATTCGCCTCACCAGAACGGCGCACCCTACTGAAAGAGTATCTTGCCTCTCTGGCTGACAATCTTGCAATGCTAGAAAAAGGTGACAACGAGCTTTTTCGTGCCGAATTCAAAAAAATCGCAGATTGGTTCGGTCCTTTTAGCGAACAGGCGATGCGAGAAAGTACATACCTGATCGATAAACTGATCGAGCGTTTTTAGAAAATATTCTTTATTCTTTTGTAACCGTTCACGGGTTCAGAGGTTCAGAGGTTCAGGATTCACCGAAAATCTAAACCGTTGATTCGTGTGTTCTGAATGAAGTGAAGAAGGCATCAGAATAAAACGATTTGAGGATGTGGTTTCATCAAGTATTTGCTGGCCTACAAGCAAGGTCAACCAAAAAAAGGTAACCCTGAACGGTGAACTCTGAACCTGTGAACGCCTACATTCTCTTTATCAAAAAGCTTGCATAACAATTTCAGATCTGTTAAAAAAATGAGACCTGTGCGGTTAGTATGTTGGCCCGTTGAGTTGAACATGCCCCACACATCCATACCGCGTAGCGTGCCCCCTCCCCGCCTGCCAACGCCTGGTTTGCACCGAGGTTACAATGCCCGCACACAAGGCAATGGCGGGCAGGTGTGGGGCACATGTTGTGGGGGACAGAGCCCCCCACGCTACTTTGTGCTTGGCCCGGCTAGTCGGCATAAACGGTCATAAAGGGGGATTTTTCAAGCAACCGCACAAGTTGAAAAAATGTGACTGTCATGAAGAGAGTCGGTCCTTTGCAAGTAAGAAGAACCAAGAACCAGCAGTTTTGACAAATAACGCCATGAAGGTTTTGAAAACAAAAGATCTATGGAGATTCTTTGCTAATAAAAAAGAATCATCTTTGGGTTAACATAGGATACCAAAAAACAAAAAGACCATGAAGGCTTAGGGATGGAAATTTTGTCCCTCTAAGCGTGATGGCTTTTATGATTTGAAGCCACGAAGGTTTCCGTAATGGTCAGAAGACCGGATAACCTTTGCGGCTTTTTTGTTTTATGGAAGGAACGTATGGAGGCCAGTTACAACATCCTGGTGATTGACGATGACGCGTACATGCGGGATGCCTGTCACCACACCCTCACTAAGAATGGGCACAGCGTTACCCTGGCAAAAAGTGGTCGTGAAGGTCTGGTCCTGCTCGAAAAATGGTCGTTTGACCTTAT
>DAOURD010000183.1:0-4414 GCA_030625295.1 Desulfobacterales bacterium
TTTTGATTGGTCATTGGAAGTGGACTAAAGTGCCGTGGAGTTGAACGTTAGTCCCTCAATTCCGCATTCCGCACTCCGCATTCATCTCATTCCGCATTCCGAAATCCCAAATCGAAAGAGGCCCTATATTGTTCATGATGCATTCGCCCTGTCGTTTTTCCCCGGATCTGTGTTTTGGGAAACAGAGCGATTGTCAAATACCTATCATATCAGCCCCTTAGAGCTATTCAAGGTAACTTCTCAATAAATTCGGGTAGATGTTGCGTTTTGTCACCCAAACCCTTTCCGGCAACACGGTTGCCTCGATCCATATAACCTCAATTTGGAGAGAGGCAACCGTGTTGCCGGATCCATATAACCTCAATTTGGAGGGAGGCAACCGTGTTGCCGGAACAACGGAGAGCAACGAATACCCCAAGTTTTTGAGAAGTTACTATTCAAGAGCCGCCAAGCACCTTCACATTGATATATAGCTATCCACCAACAAACAGTCAAGTCAAACATGCTTTCTCGTTACGCTCGAAATGACAAAATGGGGGAGGTGTCAAAGACCTGACAACCTATCAGCCGGCCGTGGGCAAGAAAAAGGGCGGAACATGTTGCCACAACATGTCCGCCCTGCAGAAAAGGAGGAAGGAGGTAGATCACCAACTGGTCATCTGTGACCTCCTATTTGTTAACACAAGCAAATAGCATACCAAAATGTGCAGGGAAGGCTTAAAGCCGAAACCAGGACCTCAGACACCCCACCTACTCATACAGACGCCTCGGCTGATTTTACGGAAATTCTACAACGTGCTGTAATCATATATCTTTCAGTGGTAGTTTTCTGTGTCATCAATATGGAATGATGGAATAGTGGAATGATGGAATGTTGGGCATAAGAAGCCGAAAAAATCATTTTTTAATTGTCTTTATTACTCTTAACCCAATACTCCAGTATTCCAACATTCCACTATTCCAATTATGAGCGAAGCGAACTAAGTTCTGGGCAGGGCAACCTTCAATACCTCGTCCATGGTCTCCACAAAATGAAACTTAATGGCTCTACGGACCTTCTTGGGGACATCTTCAAGGTCCTTCTCGTTCCACTTGGGCAGAATGATCCTCTTGATCCCGGCCCGGTGAGCGGCAAGGACCTTCTCCTTGATTCCGCCCACTGGAAGGACCAGACCCCTCAAAGTAATCTCACCAGTCATGGCCATGTCGCTGGCCACAGTCCTATCAGTCAGAAGGGAAACCAGAGCGGTCAGCATGGTGACACCGGCAGACGGACCATCCTTCGGTATCGCTCCAGCCGGCACATGGATATGAATCTCCTCGCTTTCGTAAAAGTTTTCGGGGAGGTGAAACTCTTTGGCGTGGGAACGGATGAAGCTGAGGGCCGCAGTGGCAGACTCCTTCATGACATCCCCGAGCTGGCCAGTCAGGGTCAAGGCATGTTCCCCCCTCATCTTGGTAGCTTCCACAAAGAGGAGGTCTCCGCCTGCCTGGGTCCAGGCCAGGCCCGCTGCCACACCAGGGGTGGATATGCGCTCGCTTACCTCGGAACGAAACCGGACAGGGCCCAAGAATTTATGGAGATCCCTTGCCTTGACGCGTGTAGGCCCTTTGCGCCCATCCGCTACCGTGCAGGCCACACCGCGACATATGGTGGCTATCTCTCGTTCAACGTTCCTTAAACCGGCCTCGCGCGTGTAGCCGGATATGATGCCCCTGATGGTGCCTGCCGTGATGCTAAGCTGCTCCGGTGTGAGGCCATGGGCTTCTAGTTGACGGGGAATGAGATAGCGTTGAGCGATCTTCACCTTTTCCTCTTCTGTATACCCAAGAAGGTCCAACACCTCCATCCGGTCTCGAAGGGCCGGGGGAATGGTGTCCAGGATGTTCGCAGTCGTAATAAACATCACCTTGGAAAGGTCAAAGGGGACATCGAGGTAATGATCGGAGAAGGAGAAGTTTTGCTCGGGATCAAGGACCTCAAGGAGCGCTGAAGAAGGATCACCGCGAAAATCAGCTCCCACCTTGTCGATTTCATCCAGCATGAAAACCGGGTTGTTCTTCTCAGCTCGCCTGATCCCCTGGATGATCCGTCCCGGCAGGGCCCCCACATAGGTCCGGCGATGGCCCCGTATTTCGGCTTCGTCCCGCACACCGCCGAGCGATATGCGGATAAACTTCCTCCCCAGGGCCCTGGCTATGGAACGGCCCAGTGATGTCTTACCCGTGCCGGGGGGGCCTACAAAGCAAAGGATTGGGCCTTTGGAATCGGGTTTGAGTTTACGGACAGCCAGATATTCTATGATGCGCTTTTTGACTTTCTCCAGATTGTAATGGTCTTCATCCAAGACCTTCCGGGCAGCCTTGATATCCAAAACGTCTTCAGTGCTTTCATTCCAGGGAAGAACGGTCAGCCAGTCCAGGTAGGTGGAGGCGACGGTGTATTCCGCTGAAGACGGATGCATGCGCTCCAGGCGTTGCAGTTCCCTCTCAGCCTCTTTCTTGGCCTCCTCGGGAAGGTTCTTCTCCGCAATCTTGGCCCGGTACTCCTCGACTTCCAACTTCTGTTCGTCCTTTTCACCCAGCTCCTCCTTGATAGCCTTAAGCTGTTGCCGCAAGTAGAAATCCCGCTGGGCTTTATCCATGTCCTGCTTGACCTGAGACTGGATCTTCTGTCCCAACTCAAGGACTTGAAGCTCTCGGTTGATCAATCGGGTAACCTCTTTCAGACGTTCCTTCACATCTTGAGTGTCAAGGATCGTTTGCTTTTCCTCGTTGTTTATGTTCAGGCTCGATGCAATGAGGTCTGCAAGCATCCCGCCTTCATCGAGCGATCTGGCCAAAACATCTAACTCCCTTGGAAGGTAAGGAGAGAGCTTCAAGACCCTTTGGAAGAGGCTCGTCAGATTGCTCGTCATGGCATCTACTTCTATATCCTTGATCGTTTGCTCAGGGATGGACTTAATCCGGGCGCGAAGATACGGCTTGTCTGAAACGTACTCCTCAATTCGAAACCGGTCGACCCCTTGAACAAGGAGTTGGGTCCCTTTGTCAACAGGTTTGGACATCTTCAGGATTAGGGCTACGGTGCCCACGCTATAAAGGTCCTCCGGTTTGGGGGAAGCCTTCATGTCTTTCTTCTTGGAAACGAGGATCCCGATGCGGCGGTCTTTGCCCATGGCCTCATCGACCAATTTCTGTGATTCCTCTCCATGGACCACAAGAGGAAGGACCATTCTGGGAAAGAGTATCAGATCCGTGACCGGCAGGATCGGCAATACCTCTGGAACCTTGGCGGTTTCATCTCCTGTTGGCAAAGCATGGTTATCCTGTTCTGCTGCCATATCCATATCTCCAAATTGTACGTGTCGTAATCTCTGCAACTATTACATTCCGCTGAACGCAGATTCCCTTCTATTCACCCTGAATAGGAATCTGATGGGCCTCCTTGGAGAGCGACTTTGGCATGGTGACTTTCAGAAGACCGTTGGTATAGGAGGCCTTGACTTCCTCAGGATTTATTGGCATCGGCAGGAGCAAAATCCTTTCAAACTTACCATAGACGATCTCGGCCAGATGGTATTTTATGCCTGGAACACGTGCAGTCTCCCGCCTCAAACCCGTTATTTTCACAGCCTTTTGGTCAAGTTCCACTTCCAGGTCTTCCTTATCCACGCCAGAAATCTCTCCGACAATAATGATCTCTTCGGGCGTTTCATACATGTCCATCTGAGGACGCCAGGTCTGCTCGGACAGCACCAGCATGGGATTGACCTGCCGTAACATGTCGTCTATGGTTTTCTGAAGCCTGCTGTGCATGTCTCCGAGATTCTTCCCAAAGCGTATCTTGATGTACTCCATGGATAACTCCTTTTAACTCTTTTCCTCGCTTACGATGAAATATAACTCTTGAGTTCTGATTTGTAAAGGCGTCATGAACACCTGGGTTGCCATCCGCTAAAAAATATCCTGCCAACAAAGCTTTCTATCTTCAACATATGGAATTTACAGTTCTTTTCACTATTCCCCCAGAAACATCTTGCCTTGGCACACTTGATGCGAAAAGAATGTTCAAAGACTATTACCTAAAGTGATCGGTTCCAGGTTCAGGGTTCAAGGTTCAAAGGTTATAGACTACTTTACAACGGTTCAGGGTTCACGGTTCACGGTTCAGGGTTGACAACCCCTGGCCCAGACCTGGTTGGTGAGCGTGATAGTCCCTCACGAGCGTGTCGCGCCAGGGCGGTCTTTGATCCTATGAATTTTGAACGGTGAACTTTCTTTATTGACTCGTCATCCTTTTGCTAACAGCCTGTTAGGCCTGCCCTGGCGCGACATCCCAAGATGATTTTGGTGCCCATGTAGTCCCGGTCTGGGCCAGGGGCTCTTCAACCGTGAACCGTGAACGTTGAAC
>DAOURD010000343.1:0-2940 GCA_030625295.1 Desulfobacterales bacterium
GGGAAATACCGAGCGGATTTTTATGACCTTTTAAAAAAATATGATCTGAATCCGGAAGAGTTCAGGAAGAGGTGAAGGCTAAAATGACAATATGTGCTGAACTATTACCATTTATGCTTGCCTGCTTACGGCCGATTCGTCGTGGTAGAAGGTTGATGGATATCTCCGTTTCATGTTCAAAATACGTCGAACCGACGCAGTTGCCTTTCTCCTTGCATCCTCTGATTCTCGCACGGCCTTTAACACGGCCCGATAGGTCTTCTCCATCTTCAACCGATCATGGCATATCAATGCGATATCAATTTCAGCATCTGAAATTCTTCTGACCGTGGTTTCAACATCAAAGTGTTTGTCGATAGCCCCCATATCAAGGTCATCGGTCATGGTTATTCCTTTGAAGCCCATGGTCTCCCGCAACAGATCCCGTGCAATAGCCGTGGAAAGGCTTGCCGGCCACGCTGGGTCAATATCCTTATAGACCACGTGCGACAGCATCACAGCCTCCACACCGCATCCAATGGCGGCACGGAAAGGGACCAGGTCAGTCGAATCAAGTACGTGGCGCTCCACGTCAAGGTATGGAAGATCAACGTGAGAATCGGCTGTTGTGCGGCCTATGCCGGGGAAATGCTTGGCAGCAGCCGCAATTCCGTTGTTCTGAAGTGTTTCGATAACTGCCTTGCCAAGGTGTGCAACCAATTCTGGATCCTCTCCAAAGACCCGATCTGCCATAACGGAATTGAGCCCGTGGGGAGCCACGTCTAATACTGGCGCAAGATTCATGGTAATTCCCACGCCTTTGAGTTCTCGTGCCGTTATTGTACCAAACTCCCTGGCAGCCGCCTCGGACCTGGCTGCCCCTATGGCCCGATTTCCCGGAAAAACCGTGAAAGGTGGTCCCAGCCGAGCCACCGGGCCGCCTTCCTGATCAATGGTAATCATAAGTGGCGGGTTACCACTTTCCACGGCACAGGCTTGTGCCGGCTGACAAAGCTCGGCCACCTGTGAGGGATCGGACACATTGCGTTTGAACAGGATAAGCCCTCCTACGTACATTTCCCTGATCATAAATCGCAGGTCATCGTCCAACACCTTGCCCCTGAAACCCACCATAAGGCGCTGGCCGGCCAACTGCTCATCGCTCAGGGAATGCACTTCATACATAGTATCCTCGTCTTGTGTCCACGAAGTCGTCTAAGACAATCCTACACCCCCGAACCCTCTCCCTAGGAGGCTGTCCGACAACTCACCAAAGTTGTCATTTCGAGCGTAGCGCCCGCCCTGGCGCGACACGTGTTACAATGAGCCCGCTAGCCTTATGGGGCCAGGTCTGGGCCAGGGAGAAATCTTATTGTATTGAAAATACGTAAGTTTTAGATTTCTCCCTTCGGTCGAAATGACATGAAGACGTATTCTCGGACAGCCTCCTAGGCTGCCATTCAAGGACCCAAAAAATCCACAGATAAGAAGTTGGAAAGGCAGAAACCCAAAAAAATCCCTCAATTCCTGCCTGCCCCGTAGGTGGGGACCATCGTACTGGGGTCAATCCTGTCTAACATGAATACGAAAATACTAAGTCGTCATTTTCTAATGATGTTCACAGCTTACTTCAAACAGCTGAGCGGTCACAATGAATCTAAAAGAATTGTTGGAGGATCTCGCGGTTTCTTTCGAGCTTTCCGAGAAAAGCACTTTTCTGAACCCTGATCAGGCCATACTGTTTGCATGTCTTGGCCACCTTGTTCCGGGGCTGATCGGCGCTGATGTCTAGGGCTTTAAGGCAATTTTACAGCCAGTTCTGTGGCAAATGCTTCGTAAGAATATGAGAAACTTTCTCTCTCGCCAAACACTTGTGAGCCTTCTCGTCAAAGGTAAGCCACCTGCCCTTCATTTCCGTAGCAAGAGCCGCATAAGTAGCATCGTATCCTGTAAGGCCTTTTTTCACAAAACGGGCCGCCTGGTTGGCCAGACGTTCTGTCATAGGCTGCCTGAAAACCCCGCTGTTCAGAATAGGAATCATACCCTTGATAAAAACATCGTGTCCGGACGGATGAAGACGACACAACACTGCATAGACCTCAAAACAAAACAATTCCGGAACGGCAAAAGATTCAGGACGGTCAATGAGTGTGTGAAGAACGGCATCGGCATTGGGATGGCCCTCATCCTTCAAGAACCAGCGAACAGCTACTGAGGCATCGACAACCCAGATCATGCTGTATAACCCCGCAATTCTCGAAGCACATCAACACTACTTTTTCTACCAAGGCTGTCGGCCCTCAAACTGTCAATTGTCTCAAGCAGATGCTTTTTCTGCTCCTCTGCCTGATAGTCCAAAAACCTTTTTTGGAATTGTTCGGGTGTAATGAGCACAGCCCTGAGCTTTCTCCCCTTGCTTACCAAAATAGGTTCGCCTGTTTTGTTAAGTAAATCCAACACCTCTCCCAAATTGTTCCTGATCTTGAGCGCATTTACTGTTTTCATAAAAAGCCTCCCTTCAAGAGGTTCATCATGCTGGGGATTTTTTAGGTAGGAGCAAACTATACGCAAATACATTGCCAATGTCAAGTGTGGACATGTACATACACATAATTACCATATCAAGCCTTCCTGGCACGCAGGATAATTGCGGGAAGGGTTTCAAAATCCCGCTCCCCTACCTGCTTACTTTAGAGACGGAGAAAGAACGCGGTCCTTCAAGACCCTTTCTTTATAGGCCTGAAGAAGATCGTCCTTTTTTAAGATTCCAAGAACACTTTCTGGATTATCGGGATCCGTTATCGGCAAGAAAGAAATCCGATATTTTTCAAACAAATGGAGGGCATTCTCTAAGTTGTCTTCAGCCGACAGAGTGATCACCTCTTCGGTCATGACATCAGCCGCAATCACGGTCCCTTTCAAGTCCTCAAAATTGACCAGAGATGCTTTAAGGTCCCTTAG
>DAOURD010000263.1:0-3666 GCA_030625295.1 Desulfobacterales bacterium
GGACAGTCCTAAATACCTCGGCCCGTGCCCGGCCCACTATAGTAAGGATTAAGACTATAAAAATAGGAAAAACAAATCGAAATAATCGTCGATTAATCATATTGATATCCTCCTTTTTAGTCATATACCTCCGGCATAGCCGGAGGCTTGAAAAGCTCCGGGGCCCCTCGAAGGGGCTAAAAAAACAGAACCGAGTCACTCGTCTTGCCGTCACGGCTCCTCAAATGATGGCAAGTTCTTTCCACCTGTGTGACCTGATCGCGAAACCACCAAAGGGATATGTGCCCCGCAGAGGGGGCTCCGTCCCCCACAAAACGGGCTAAAAACATACTCCCGGAAATGTCAAACTCTGGGAGTCCCCCGGCATAGCCGGGGGTTTACCCTTGATTAATTAGTCACTTAATTTTGGGGAATCCCCAGGACATCTCCATTAACTGCCAGCAATATATCCTTCGGGTCCATAATCAGCATAACTCCTCTTTCACCGGCATTTATAGCCACCTTGTCAAATTTTAACAGACTTGCTTCCATGACAACCGGCAAATCTTGTTTTGTCCCAAAAGGACTGATGCCTCCCACCAAATACCCGGTCAGGCGCTCCGCAGTTGATGTGTCTGCCATTGCAGCCCTTGGCACCGAATAGGCTCTGGCAAGGCTTTTTAAGTCTAGATTCTTATCTCCTGGCATAAGCACAATGATGTAACGCTTTCGACCCAGATGAATAATCAGCGTCTTGATTGTTCTCTCAATAGGAAATCCCATGGCTTCCGCTGCAAACACGGCCCCTTTCTCCTCGTGTACGTACTCTACGACTTCAAAATGAATCCCTTTTTGATTAAGAAACTCTATAGTCCGTGTAGACATTTTTGCAATATTTCAACGCCGAGTGCGCAAAGGACGCAAAGTGCCGCACCTAAGGCATCTACCATCTGTGGATTTTCTGGACCCGTTATCTTTTTTTCGAGGGTCTCTTCCAATAGGCACAGCATGCACACATTTCGAGCCACGCCTCCGGCAAATACAATCGGCTCTTCCACAGAGACCCTTTTCAGCATTCCTGCGGCAGGGCTTTTTTTGAATGGAAATTCCTATACGCTTATCACCTTGTCGGCAAGCTGCAGGCTTGTCACAATATCAAGCATGTTTGTGGTTTCACCTACCCTCTTTTGATCCAGAAGGTTGAAATGAGTCAGGCAGGTACCGCATACCAGAACGCTAATACCCTGGGCCTCCAGTTGTTGTATGGCAGGCAAAGTCTCGGCCCCCTCAATCGTCAGCTTCACGCCGCTATTGAGGAAAACCAATCTCCACAGGACATCTCCCATTTCATTGAGGGTTTTGATAAAACTAAGAATTAGCCCTGAACCCAGCACATCATCTCCGGAGCCCATGGTATCCTTTGGGATCAACACCAGGATCTTTTCGTCCGATTTACCTAAACCCTCTTCGGTGGATTCGCTGCCGCTTTCCTCAGACTTGACAGCCTCTATCTCAAAATCATTGCCCTTCTGCTGAAGAGCGGCGCTGAAACCCTGGCTTTCGGCAAAACGCAAAACATTTTGGGCCGAGGCAGCATTGTCCACCACCACTGTGAATTCGGGGCCCTGGGGATTTGATTCAATAAAGTGCTTGGTCCTGAGCACGGGCTGGGGACAGGCTAGCCCCCGGCAATTCAATGTTTCCACACGACCTCTCCTCTTGGTAGTTCAACTCGGGGTCTTTCAGGCATGATTTTCGTAATTCAGCCGATTACCCTATTATAGTATTTCGGACTTTAGGCGGAGCTAAGTTCTTTTCTGAAAATCTATAGAACAGCATTAAGGACCTTCTAATGATGTCCACATAAATGTCAAATAGGTAATATCAAGATTATTGGGTGATTGTTATTGAAATTTTCAATGATTCGTTCAAGAGTCAAAAATATCGGCTATGACTTGACCATGTATGAAACCTCGGGTTATAAGAAAAGACATCATTTCAAGGCGAATGCGGATTATTGAACAGCCTGATATGGCTTTAAGCAAGGAGGTGAACCTTGAATATGGACGAAATAATAACAATAATTCCCGGTTATGACATTATTGAGAAGTTGGGTGAGAGCCCCCAATCCGTCGTCTATAAGGCCTTTCACAAAAAAACTCCTCATCGGCCATTGGTTCTCAAGATTCTAAAAGCGGTCTCCCTATCCAAAGACCAAAAACGACACTTTCGACAGAAAATGGAGCATCTCAAGGTCTTACATGATACCCACCTTATCACGCCTTTATCCTTTAATGTCAGAGGGGATATCCACTTTTTCACTCAGGACTATTTCGAAGGGATAACCCTCGGTGAGTGGGCCAAAAAACAAACTACAATCGCCTTAAATGATTTTTTCACCATAGCTTGCAAGCTGACTGAAGTCCTGAATGAAGTTCATGAAGCAGGGATTATTCATGGCGGCATCAAACCGCACAATATATTGATTCAGCCGGAAAGCCTCGATGTCCGGTTGGTTGATTTTATAACCCCCCTCGATGTGAGAGATGTGAGTCATTTCATTTATGACCGGAGTTATGTGGAGGGTACTCTGGCCTATACCTCTCCCGAACAGACCGGGCGCATCAACCATAAAGTCGATTTTCCAAGTGATCTTTACTCGCTGGGGATTACCTCCTATGAACTGCTGACCGGCAGACTTCCCTTCTTCTCTACCGATCCTCTCGAATTGATCCATTCCCATCTGGCGGAAGAAGCGCCGCCCGTCCACGAATTGGATCCGAAAATCCCCCCTGTTTTAAGCAAGATCATAGGCAAATTAATGCTCAAGCAGCCGGAGAAACGTTACCAGAGCGCCTCCGGGCTTCTGGTCGACCTCATACGGTGTCGGGACGAATATTCAAACACCGGCACGATCGGCGAATTTCCTTTGGGGGTTTATGATCGTACCCATCGGGTTACCTTCGTCTCCAAAATGGTGGGACGCGATAGAGAGACTGAAATTATCCTTGAGGAATATGGTGAAGCGGCCAAAGGCTCTTTCCTCTCCTTATTCATTTCAGGGCTGCCCGGCATTGGAAAAACCCGCTTGATTCAAGAGCTTCAGAAGCCAATCGTGGAGCACAGGGGCTATTTTACCTCAGGGAAATTCGATGTCTATCAAAAAAACATTCCATATAGCTCCCTTATCCAGGCCCTCAGGAATTTGGTAAGGACCTTTTTAACGGAAAGTGATGTAAGGGTCGCTCTCTGGAAGCAAAAGATCATCAAAGCGGTCGGAAACAATGGCCGGGTGATCACCGACGTGATCCCGGAACTGGAGACCCTGATCGGCCCTCAACCAGAGGTTAAACCGCTTCCTCCTGTGGAATCCAGAAACCGCTTCCATGATGTCTTTGGCCGTTTTTTGACCTGCCTGGCCAGCGAGGAAAACCCCCTGGCGCTTTTCATCGACGATCTTCAGTGGTGCGATGTTGCCTCGTTTGATTTCCTGGCCAACATCTTTGCCAACTACAAGGAGCACCCATACCTTTTTTTATTAGGAGCCTATCGCCATAACGAGGTAGATTCAAGCCATCCCCTGACAAAGCTAATGCGAAGTATCAAGGAAAACCGCCAACCCCTGAAAGAAATCAGGTTGGAACCTCTTAAACCCGAGCACTGCCACGAGATGGTCTCCTATATCCT
>DAOURD010000113.1:0-5431 GCA_030625295.1 Desulfobacterales bacterium
ACCTTGCGCTAATAAAAGACTTTTTCCGAAACCCTCAATCATGATGGCTTCGTAAAGAGTCCCATCCACTTGTCATTTCGAGCGAAGCGAGAAATCTTTCCAGCGTAGCATGCTGAAAACATTAGATTTCTCCCTACGGTCGAAATGACACATTCATCGAATCGGACTTCTTACAAAACCGTCATGATTAGAATTCGAAAATCCTTCGCGGATTGAGCATTCGGTAATGCTAGTTGTCCGTTGCATTAAGCCGCTCGTTGTTGGATACTCCTTGCTGACCACTGACTACTGACTACCGACATCACGGTTGCCGAACATTAAATTCAAGCTTCCAACGCTTTGTCTCCGAAACAAACCAGAGTTCCAGGGTCCCTATCTCAGTCACCTTGATCTGCAAGCGCACCCGTACCGGAGCCCCTTCCTGACCCTCTTCAGCGGGCAGCTCCGTTTCCAGGGGGACAAGTTCTTCAATGCCTTCCTCTTCCCAGTCTTCTATAACGTCTCCGATTCCGTCGTCATGTCGGCTCGTTGAGCCAAGAAAACGAAAAGATACCAATTCTCCCACCACCAGGCCGAACTCCCGATCCGGCAAATCCGCCTCAGTTCCCTCCTCCATACCAAAGGGTACCACACACAGGGCCTTAATCGGGGCAGGCATTCCAGGGACTGCCGGCATTGCAGTTTCGATTCCAATGTAATAGGACCTTTCAGTGCCGCTGCGGATTCGTATCCCGCGGCCACGTCGGGCCAGCCCGTAATACACGCCCCCGTAAGCAACCGCCAGGTCAAGCGATCCGGAGGCAAGGACCTTCAACCCTTTTCCGTCCCCATTCCAGCTTTCGAGGACTTCTATTATCCTTTGCTTCAATGGCTCGGCCTTCATGACGCCACCATTGAACAGGACCGCCGTAGGTCTTAATGCCTCGCCCGGAAGATTGCTGTCATTTCTGTGCCTTTGAAGGAACCATGCCAGGTGCCTTATTACAGCAGGATCCGAGGCATACGGAAGCCCAAGCTCTTTCAACCCCGCCTGATGCCTTTCTCTTGGTCGGTCGGTGTCTGCGCACTTCGGGAAGAAACCGTTCAAAATGACTTCTTCTATCTCCTGGCGGGTCAGTTCAGTACTGATGGTACCCCCAATGACCCGCCGTCCCTTCCCCAGGATGGTGACCGGACGCGAGTCGCAATCAGGATTTTCAAAGATCTCTTCTTTGGCCCGGCGGGCCGAGTGCAAGAGTCCTCGCATCTGCCAGTTGTCCAATTTGATTCCTTCACCAGCCAAACGATTTCGAATCGCATAGGCCAGGGTGAGATCGATGTTGTCTCCGCCCAGAAGGATATGGTCGCCCACAGCGATCCGTTCAAGAACAAGTTCCCCCTGGCTTTCCGACACCAGGATCAGGCTGAAGTCTGTTGTCCCGCCGCCAATATCGCACACAAGGATCACATCCCCCACGCTTACTTCTTTTCGCCATCCTTCCTGGGTGCTTTCGATCCAGGCATAAAAGCCCGCCTGTGGTTCTTCCAGGAGTGTAACCCGGGATATGCCTGCCATCTCCGCGGCACGCACTGTTAACTCCCGTGCGGTGGCATCAAAGGAAGCAGGTACGGTCAAGAATATCTCCTGCGATTCCAGAAAGAAATCCGGATTTCCCGCCGCAATTACGTGATTCCACGCATCGCGAATATGTTTCAGTAATCTGGATGATGCCTCAATCGGAGAGATATGGGGAACCTCTTCAGGTGCATCCCATGGGAGCAACGAGGCCGTCCGATCCGCGCCGGAATGGCTGAGCCACGATTTGGATGACGAGATGACCCGATCAGGGACTTCAGCGCCTCGCTCTCTGGCAAAGACTCCTACTACAAACCCTCTCTCCTCTTGCCACGGGAGGTCCAGGCTACCTTGAGGGAGTTCTCCTGTAGCGATCTGATAAGAAAACGAAGGTAGTAGCTGTTGTTCTTCAACTGTGCCAGGTGCTACGACCTGGGGAATGCGAAACAGACGGATCTCAGGATTGTCGTCTTCCTCCTCAAATGTATCCACATAAGCGACTGCGCAATTGGTGGTTCCCAGATCTATGCCAACGATATATCTTGATGTTTCCATTGGTTTCCTCTTGTCGTATCGTAACTACTCAGGTTGTCAGGTTCACGGTTGGCTACTTTGCGCTTTTGTAACTGCTCGGGTTCACGGTTCACCGTTGACCGTTGATAGGTTAATCTCTGAACCGTGAAACCTTGAACCTAAGTAGTTACTCTTCATCGCTCTCTAACCTTGAACCGTGAACCTAGGAGGCTGTCCGAGAATACGTCTTCATGTCATTTCGACCGAAGGGAGAAATCTAAAACTTACGTATTTTCAATACAATAAGATTTCTCGCTACGCTCGAAATGACAACTTTGGTGAGTTCTCGGACAGCCTCCTAGGAACTTTGAACCTGAGTAGCTACTGAGTAAGATAGGCCGTTCAACTGGTTTCGCATGTTCTATGCCAAAAGTCGATAGTGCCAAAGGTCATATCTTCAAGGCCTTCCAAGCATCTGGCCCACTGCGTCAACAAGGGCCTCGGCAGTAATGCCGAATTTTTCCAAAACAACAGCGCCTGGTGCAGAAGCCCCAAAGCGCTCAATGCCGATCACCCTGCCATCGAGTCCTACATAGCGTTCCCAGCCCATGGGCACGCCTGCCTCAATGGCAAGGCGCGCCTTTACTTTGGCCGGCAGGACCTTTTCTCGATAGGCAGCTTCCTGGGCCTCAAAAACCTCCCAGCTTGGCATGCTGACTACCCGAACCGCAACCCCTTCCTGGACAAGCTTTTCATAGGCAGCCAATGCCAGATGGACTTCTGATCCGGTGGCAAGGATCAGGACTTCTGGTGTACGCTGTGGCGCATCTGCGAGGATGTAGCCTCCACGCAACACACCCTCGGGCGAGGCAAACCGGCTCTGGTTGATGATAGGGACCTTCTGTCGGGTAAGGATCAAGGCAGTGGGGCCTTGTTTGCGATTCAGGGCAAATTGCCAGGAAAAGACCGTCTCGTTGGCATCGGCCGGTCGCAGAACCATTAGATTGGGTATGGTCCGCAGAGCAGCCAGGTGTTCGACTGGCTGGTGGGTGGGCCCGTCCTCTCCCACGGCCACAGAGTCATGGGTGAAAACATAGATAACTTGCAGCTTCATCAGGGCGGCCAGGCGTATGGCCGGCCGCATGTAGTCGGAAAAGACCAGGAACGTGGCGCCGTAAGGCACAAGGGCCTGGCTCAGGGCCATGCCGTTCAATATGCCCCCCATGGCATGCTCGCGTATGCCAAAATGGATATTTCTCCCGCACCGATCCACCTTGATGACCCCCAGACCTTTGATGTAGGTCTTTGTGGAGGGGGCAAGATCTGCAGAACCGCCCAACAGGGCGAATAGCCTCGGGGCCACGCCTTCGAGGACCTTGCCCGAAGCACTCCGGGTGGCTATAGGACCTTGATCGGGCTCAAAGTTGGGCAGGGACTCTTCCCAGCCTTCGGGCCATTTTCCCTCATGGCGTTCTTTCCACTCTCTGGCCAGGTCCGGATATTCTCCGGCGTAAGCGTCAAAAAGACGTGTCCATTCTGTCTCCAACGCACGGCCCTTGTCCAGGCAGGTTCGAAATTGCGCAAGGGCCTCTTCAGGGATATGGAATAATGTTTCAGGCCAGTTGAGTCGTTCCCTGACCAACTTAGCTTCTTCGGCTCCGAGGGGCTCGCCGTGGGCCGATGCATTGTCCTGTTTGTGGGGGCTTCCGTATCCGATATGGGTGCGGGCAATAATCAAAGAGGGTCTGTCTCTTTCTTGCTGTGCTGCGCTCAAGGCTGAGGCAATTTGAGTGAGATCGTAGCCGTCCACCTTTTGCACATGCCAGCCGTAGGCCTCAAACCGCTTGCCTACATCCTCTGTGAAGGTGAGGTCTGTGCTACCCTCGATGGTGATACGGTTGTCCAGGTAGATGTAAATCAAGCGTCCCAGGCCAAGATGGCCTGCAATGGAGGCTGACTCCGAGGCAACTCCCTCCATCATGTCGCCGTCGCTGACCAGGGCATAGACAAAATAATCGACCAGTGGGTATCCAGGCCGGTTGAAGTACTGGGCAAGGTATTCTTGTGCCATGGCCATGCCTACTGCGTTAGAAAAGCCCTGGCCTAAAGGGCCGGTCGTGGTCTCCACACCCGGGGTGAGCCCGTATTCGGGATGGCCCGGGGTGATGCTGTTCCACTGGCGGAATTGGCGGATATCCTCAAGGGAGACATCGTAGCCCGCCAGATAAAGAAGGGCATAGAGGAGCATTGATCCATGACCGGCCGACAGGACGAACCTGTCGCGGTTTGGCCATTCAGGGTTGGCCGGGTTGTGTTTCAAAAACCGGGTCCACAGGACGTATCCGATGTCTGCGGCCTCCATGGGCATGCCTGGATGCCCTGAACGGGCTTTTTCCACGGCATCTACAGCAAGCATGCGGATGGTGTTGATACAAACTTGGTCGAGTCTGTCTTTCTGGTCCACGCTCTCAATCTTCCCGGTGATTTCTCGATCAGATTTCACTTCACTCCTCCATGTTCGTTATTGCTTATTCGTCAAGCGTTACATTGCACAATATTGGGGTATTTGAAAGTCTTTGATGAAAAATTCTTCGGAAATTGACAATGCCCGGAGAATCATATAATGATCGAATATCATTCCACCTAACCCGGATAAACCGGAACCAAAAAAGAGATTAATCACGAAAACACGAAATAGTCTTAATAATTTTCTGCCAGAAAGAACACAAAGTTTACAACTAACGGACTAAATCCGCAATCCGCAATCCGCAATCCGAAATAGGACAGGAGGCTCACCCTTGAGGTCATATAAAGACGGGATTGCCTATCAATACCTGAGGGAAACGAAATATGACCGCGAGTCGATTCTTCGCAGAGATGACCTCAGGCAAATCCCAAGACCTCCGGTCTATAAGACGTACCCGGAGGTCGCCAAGACCCCTCTGCCAAGGCCTGTCTTTGGAGAAACAAAAAGCCTGTGGGAGATTCTGGATCAGCGACGTTCCAGGAGACGATATGCCCCTGACCCCATCAGCATGACAGCCCTGTCAACCCTGCTCTGGGCCATCCAGGGTATCACCCTTTCAGCCCGTGACTATCAGTTTAGAACGGCCCCTTCGGCCGGCGCCCTCTACCCTGTGGAGACCTACCTGAGCATCCACCATGTTTCAGACCTGAAACAGGGCATCTATCACTTCAATGTGCTCGATTTTGCCTTAGAGGAAATCGTACAGGGCAACTTTGGCGAGCATCTGACCCGCGCTGCACTGGACCAGGCCAAGGTGAGGCGGGGAGCAGTGCTTATCATATGTACTGCCATTATGCTACTCTCCATGTCTAAATATCGAAACCGGTGCATCCGAT
>DAOURD010000225.1:0-4050 GCA_030625295.1 Desulfobacterales bacterium
CAAGAATAGCCCTGGTCACGCTTCTCATAATAGCCGTTGCCATGCGAAGTGGCTCTGAAGGCTATCTATTTGCCTCATCTTATATCTACTTGACAACCAAGGAAGAAAAGGAACTGGGCAAGAAACTCATGCTCTATGTCAAGAAACACCTCGTACTCATTGAAGATCCCCTTATCATAAACTATGTCAACAGGATAGGCCAGCACATTGTGGCACAGCTCCCGTCTCCACCCTTTGATTTTCATTTCTACGTCGTCAAGGAAAATGTTTACAATGCCTTTGCCGCCCCCGCAGGCCACGTATTCATTAACAGCGGGCTCCTTGCTGCCATGGACAGCGAAGAAGAATTAGCTGGTATTCTCGGCCACGAGATTGCGCATGTGTTATGCCGCCACATCTCCGAACAGATAGAACGGTCCAAGAAAATCGGTCTTGCCACGCTGGCCGGTGTTCTGACCGGGATCTTTCTGGGCGGAAGTGGCGCGGCCGCAGCCGCTATTACCACCAGTTCGATTGCAGCCGGCCAGTCCCTTACCCTCAAGTACAGCCGCGAGAACGAGGAGGAAGCCGATCAGGTCGGACTCAAATACCTGACCAAGGCCGGATACGGCAGTGAAGGGCTCCTGAAGGTATTACAAAAGATACGCGCCAAACGATGGTTCGGCCCTGAACATATCCCGTCTTATGTAACCACCCATCCGGCCATTGAAGCCAGGATGGCTTACCTTGACACATGGATTCAGACCCACCCCGAAGCGGCCAAATCGGTTTGTCCTGTAGATCCAACAGGCTTCCGTAAAGTCCGCACTAAGTTGATCGCCCTTTACGGGGATGCTGGGGCAGCCCACAGCACATTTGATTCCGAACTCCGAAAAGACCCTGAAAACGCCCTGGCATATTATGGCAAAGGGCTTGTCCTCAACCGAGACGGTAAGAGGCAAGAAGCAGTGGAAAACCTAAAAAGGGCCCTGCAATTCCGCCCTCTGGATTCAGACATTGTCCGGGACCTGGGCAAGACCTATTTTCACATGGGCAACTATGCCAGCGCGTTGAAGACTCTAAAGGGGGCTCTTGCCTTCAGCCCAAAAGACCCGGAGGGATGGTTTCTCTTAGGGCGAGCGCAAATGGAGATGGGGGATCTGCAAGGGGCTCTGAACAGCTTCAAGACTTTGGTGAACACGGCACCCGATTATTTGCCCGGCACCTATTATTTAGGGGAAACCTACGGAAAGCTCGGCAACCTTGGGGAAGCCCACTACCACCTCGGAATCTACTATAAGGAAAAAGGACGATTCAAGAATGCGAAATTCCACCTGAATCGTGCCCTCAATTTGCTGGCCAAAGACAGCGAAAGGAAACAAACCATTGAGAAGGCCCTTAAAGAGCTTTCGGGGGCTCAAGGGCACGATCATAATGAGAAAAGTGCATGGTAAAGGTCCCGCGCCCCTGGGTGGCAGACCGGAGGGCCGTTGAATAACCAAACATTTTGGACAAAGGTATGGTTGCGTCCATGATCTGGACCTCACCCCTTTGTTCCAAGTGTTCAATCTTGCCTCCCCGTGCATTGATATCGCCTATCACATCTCCCATGAAGGACCCAGGGACCAGGATCTCCACAGCCATGATTGGTTCCAGCAAAAGCGGTCTGGCCTTGTGAAGCCCCTCCTTGCAAGCCATGGAGGCAGCGACCTTGAAGGCCAAATGGGTGGAAACAGATTCTTTGTACGTACCACCAACCAGGGCAACCGCCACATCCACAACAGGATATCCCACAAGTACGCCACTTTCAAACGATTCCATCACACCCTGTTCAACAGCCGGAACGAATTCTGCCGGCAACGATTCGTCGGGTAAGCTGTTTACAAACCAATTCCCCCTGCCACGCTCCCTGGGTGTCAGCTCAAGTGCCACCTCGCCAAAGTGACGAATCCCTCCAATCTCTTTTTCAAATACGGCAACTGCTTGGGCCGCCTGCTCCACGGTCTCCTTATAGACAACATGAGGCTTGCCCACATTGACCTGTGTATGAAACTCACGCTTCAGACGGCCCACCAGGATCTCCAGGTGAAGCTCTCCCATACCAGAGATGATCATCTGCCCTGTGTCCTCATCATGCTTGACCCGAAACGTAGGGTCTTCAGCATCAAGCTTGCCAAGGGCCTGCTCTATTTTTTCCTGATCAGCATGCGTTCTGGGCTCCACAGCCACAGAGATCACAGGCTCGTAGGCATCGATCGATTCAAGCACAATGGGGTTTGACGGATCACAAAGTGTGTCGCCAGTGCCTGATGCCTTCAGGCCTACAACGCCCACGATGTTTCCGACATGTGCCTCACTGATACGCTCGCGCTTGTTGGCGTGCATAGCAAGAATCCTTGCGACTTTTTCCTTTGTCTGTCTGGTGGGATTAAGGATTTCGTCACCTGTATTTAGCCGGCCCGAATAGACCCGCACATAGTTTAATCTCCGGCCCTGGTCCATCATGACCTTAAACACCAAAGCGGCCAGAGGTGACCGGTCCGAAGGATCGGCCTTCTTCACTTGCCCTGTTTCGGGGTCTACCCCCTCCACGGGTGGCACGTCCAGGGGACTCGGGAGAAAGTCAACAATACCATCCAAGAGCGGCTGTATACCCTTATTCCTGAGAGCAGCGCCACAAAAAACAGGAACAAGCGTCAGCGAAGTGGTGGCCTTTCGGATGCTGGGAACAAGCATCTCAGGCGTCACGGGGGCTTCGACAAGATAAGCTTCCATTATTTGATCGTCAATCTCTGCCACTGATTCAAGGAGCTTTTCCCGATATTCAAGGGCTGTTTCCATCAAACCTTCGGGAATACTTGTGACCCTGAAAGTTGCTCCCAGGGTCTCTTCATCCCATATAAGCTGTTTCATACTTGGGAGATCAATCACCCCTTGAAAGGATTCCTCAATCCCCACTGGTATCTGCATGATGAGGGGCTCGGCACCCAGACGATCGTGCATCATCTGAACGGCTCCAAAGAAATCGGCGCCAGCACGATCCAGCTTATTCACAAATGCAATCTTAGGCACACGGTATTTGTCCGCCTGATGCCAGACCGTCTCTGACTGGGGTTGTACACCCCCTACTGCACAGAATACGCCAATCGCCCCATCCAAAACCCTGAGGGACCGCTCCACCTCAATGGTGAAATCGACATGTCCCGGTGTGTCAATGATGTGGATCTCAGCACCCTTCCAGTGGCAGGTTGTCACTGCCGAGGTGATGGTGATTCCGCGCTCCTGCTCATCCGGCATCCAGTCCATGACCGCTTCACCATTGTGGACCTCACCCATCTTGTAGGATCGACCCGTATAGTAGAGTATACGCTCTGTGATGGTGGTCTTACCTGCATCAATATGGGCAATGATGCCGATGTTTCGAATCTTGCTGATAGGTAAAGTTTTTCCCATTGGTTAGTCGTTATTCGAAAACCGTTATCCGTTCTAAGATTCACGAGTCAGATCGGCGTACAACCTAAATGAATCCGATCACCTTATCTCGCCCGCTCCTCTTGGCCTGTTAAATAGCTTCACGGAAGAACACGAATTTCTCAGGTGATTATCCACAAGTCATGATAACGATTCATGATTATTAGCCTGTTATTTAACAGGCTGAATCGCTTGAGATCTCAGAGTCACCAGAGAAACACACTTTGTCTGATTTTTTGACCCCGGTTAAATATAAAACTAGATTTAACAGGGCAGGGAGGAAAAATCAGAGCAAACAGTCAGGCCGCCTGATGCGGACATTTGCAATCTTGCGGATGCCTTCATTTGCTGGGAGTCGAAGATCCGCCCCGCCAGAGCCGGACAGGCTCTGTCGGGGTAGGCGCAGGAAAAGAAAACCCTCTGCGTGCTCGGCGCGCTCTGCGGTGAGCTAATCCGAATGTTCCTTGTCTTGCTTCGCTTGACCTGAAGAAGCCCGGGGCGCTGCAGGGGGCTTTTTCAAGCATTTCACTTGAAAACGTTGTGGCAAGACTGATCATTTATTGAGAAAGTTAGTTATGAATTCATGGATGTCCAGGGTGG
>DAOURD010000383.1:0-2597 GCA_030625295.1 Desulfobacterales bacterium
CTCGACCAGTTCGATAAGAAGTACGTCGAGGCAACACGATAAGCATTGGGTTTGCTCAGGTGCAAGAGATGAGCAGATACTGGATTCTGGTCTCTGGATACTGGATAAAACAAGGAATGCTTTTTTTGTCTATCCAGCATCGAGCATCCAGTATCCAGCATCGCGGAGCCTCGTCGGTTTGAGGCGAAGCTTCGCTATTCAAAGGTTCCTCTCGGCACAACCACGATGCCACGAGGTGTCACCATAAACCTCTTTCGGTCCTTTTCAGGGTTGTATCCGATTTCAGTATGCGGTGGTACGCGATTGGCTTTGTCGATAATGGCCTTCATGATCTTGCAATGTCTGCCGATTTCCACATCAGACATGATCACAGACTCCCCCACTTGTGACCAGCTCCTAATAATCACATTATAGGACAGTACCGAATTCTTGACGACACCACTGATAATAGAGCCGTGAGACACAATCGAGTCCAGGGCCATCCCGGTCCTGTTTGAGGCCGCATCCCTGAAGATCGTCTTGACAGGTGGGTACTGCTTTTGGAATGTCCTGAGCGGCCACTTGGTACCGTATAGATTGAAGTTGGGGGTCACACCCGTCAGGTCCATGTTCGCATTCCAGTAAGCATCCAGATCACCAACATCCCGCCAGTAGGAGGAATCCCTTATGCAGGGCTCAAGGACGCGCACACGGCTTCCGTCCTCCTTGATTGTGTACACAAAATCCTCAATTCGATTCTCTTTCTTATACGGAAAGGCATAGAGGGAATACCTTTCCAGTGCCATGGGAATGATGTCCTTGCCAAAATCGTCTTTGTCAGAGGACTTCAATAGATCTAATAAAACCTGGGTCTTGAAGAGATAGACCCCCATGGAGGCGAGGGCATAACGAGAATCTCCAGGCATCGGTTTAGGAGATGCAGGTTTTTCCTGGAAGCCGGTAATCGCGAAGTCTTCCGCGGCTTCCACGATCCCGAAACGGTGGGCATCGGCTATAGGGACCTCAATCGTCGAGATGGTGATGTCCGCACCTTTTTCTTCATGGTAGGCCTTGAAATTGGCGTAGTCCATCTTGTAGACATGATCGCCTGAAAGGATGAGCAGGTGTTCGGGTGCTTCGCGTTCTATGAGATACAGGTTCTGTCGGACCGAATCAGCCGTACCGCGGTACCAGTCTTCGCCTACGCGCATCTGAGGAGGCACGATCTTCATATAGTGGCCCAGGGCGTAGCTGAATATGTTCCACCCTGCTTCTAAGTGCTCCACGAGCGACTGTGCCTTGTACTGGGGCAAGATGATGATCTTGTAAATGCCGGAATTAATGCAGTTGCTAAGGGTGATATCTATGATTCGATATATACCCCCAAACGGAACCGCGGGCTTTGACCGATCCAGTGTCAAAGGATAGAGGCGTTCCCCCTTGCCGCCAGCCATCACAAGGGCTATGACATCGCGCATCCTCACACCCCTTTCAGGACATCGATCATGGTGAATACACTTCCTTTAGCGCCCAGCTCGATCTTTTTGGCCAGATAATGAATGGCGTCAACTGTTCCCCCGGCGTATATATCCCGGCCATTGACATTGTGGGTGAACTGGAAAAAGACAGTGCCATCCTGTGAACGAAGTGAATAGGTATGCCACCCATGCCCGCTCAAATAGGCCTCCGGGATACCCCATTCCGAACGCTGAACCTCCGGGTCCCGCTCCATCCTGATCTGATCCTTGGTAAAGGGTGTGCCCAACCGGTTAAAATAGCCAATCATGGCCTTGGCCGTGCCGCTGGTATCGGCCTTTCCTTGCTGGTGGCTTTCCTTAACCTCCAGACTATATCCTTTGAAGACATCAGGAAAGGTCTCAGCAGCGTATTCCATCATGGCCTGGAAGGCTACAATCTGTTTGGCCATGTTGGGAGCAATCACAGCGGGTATGTCAGACTTTTGCACTGTCTCCACCAGGCGCGTCCTGTCACCACCTGTGGTGCCCATGATAAAAGGGAGGCCGTTTTCACAGTAAAAAGCGGCATTATCGTTGACGGCACTCGGATGGGTGTAGTCCACACAGATAACCATCCCTTTGGCCCTCTTGATAGATTCTACCATCTGTTGTCTCTCGTCCGGCTTGATCAATCTGACAGCTTCAGAACCGATTTGCGTTTCGGTGGCTTCAATCTCAGGCCCGGTCAGGGCGTATGGGATGAGTTCCAGGCTACTGTTTTGCAGGATGTGTTCGGCTGCTTTGGTGGACATGTTGCCAGGGAGTCCATTGACCATTACCTTAATTGTATCCATGATGCATCTCCTTTCATAAAATCGTTTCACGATTTTATACGACGCGGCTACGCCGCTTGAAAAAAGGAAAAAAGGCAATTCCTACACTATCAAGTTCGGTTTACATTCATATCATAAACGTGTTTGGCATTGAACTTAATTTGCTTCGCTCACAATTGGAATAATGGAATGTCGGAATACTGGAACATTGGGTTAAGACCCGCCTGCCTCGCAAGCCCGTCTGCCTCGCAAGCTTGGCGAGCGGGCAGGCTTGGCGAGCGAGCAGGCTTGGCGAGCGAGCAGGCTAGGCGAGAGAGAAGGCGAATAA